>NZ_JAIXMZ010000022.1:0-15170 GCF_020328025.1 Candidatus Endomicrobiellum pyrsonymphae
CATCGTCTTCCGCTCTATCTATAGGACACTGCTCGACCGGTCTTGCTTCACTTCCTATAGATAGAGCGGAAGACGATGCGGAGTTATGGATGTTTGATAAAGACTGGGAGGCTTGGCTGAAAAAAGAGGAGGGGCGGAATATATTAGAGATAATGATGAAGAAGAGAAAAAACGTCGCGAACGTTTCTAACCAATCCTGCCCATCCTCGTGCGATATCCAGTATAACGCTTGCGCCCCTTTCAGCCATTTCTTCCCTTCTTTCGTCTTTAGCCATGCCCGCCCCTCCTCTTTTTTCAGCCAAGCCTCCCAGTCTTTATCAAACATCCATAACTCCGCATCGTCTTCCGCTCTATCTATAGGACACTGCTCGACCGGTCTTGCTTCACTTCCTACACTTTCTCCATCTCTTAAATTTCTTGCCCTGCTCGCCTTCTTGTCATCGTCATTTCCTTCTTTTCCGACATTCCCGTGAAAAAAAAGCGCTTTATTGTCGACTTCGGGAAATTTAATCGTCCCTTTCACTATATCACCTACATCAGCTTTTCGTCCTTCGCTCTCATCCTGTTTTACTGCGCCTGCTACAATATTATCATCGTTCCTTCGCGCTAAATTTGCGCTGTCTCTTCCACATGAACTTAACACCAAACTAAACAAAACTGCAATACTTACCGCTTTCTTTATTTTCTTCAAACGGTTCTCCCATCCTCATTTTATAGTAATACTTGTACACTGTCTTTTGTTTCCTTTCAATTTCTTGTCCTTGGTTCTCTTTTTCAAATGTCTGTTCAAACATGTTTAAGCAAAAAAAACCTTATTGCGTATCCGTCAAATTCGCTTCCGTTATCTGTTTATATCCGCTTTATCTTAAACGGATACTCTTTATCTTAATGTCTCTAAAAAATCTTTGGCGTTTTCACTGTTTAATCTGTTGTATTCTTTGCTAAATGCTAGTCTGCTTTTTACATCAACGGCGTTGATTAAATATCCGTTTCTTCCAGTTTATTTTTAAATGCACGTTGTCTGCTTGCAATAAATTGACTGGTTTATCAGGCTTATATTTGCCTATACCAAAAAAATCTCAAACGCATATTGTACACTTTCTCAGTTCAGAATTAAGTTTACAGTGAAGATACGGCAAAACCGCAAAAAGATGATTTTATATACAGAATTGCGCCATTTTACTAAAAGCTTGTTATTGTTTCAATCCGTTTATCTTTATTTTTGAAATTCCTAAAATGCGCAATATGTTGCGATATTACTCTACACAGTATCGATAATTCTTCTTTTGCTATATTGAATCACTCTTATTTTATATCATCCTTGGTAAGATTGTAAGAACTTTTTATTTAGTCCGAAAACAGCCACAAACCAGAGTAGAAGTATTACAACGAATATAACCGCTATGACGGGAACCAATTGCACTAGCGAAGATCCAATAAAAATGACGTTAAGCAACATATACTGTATAAACGAACCTCCGCCTTTTCCTACACGTGCGCCAACAATATCAACAGCAGCCCTACCCTTTGATTTCAATTCATCATCTAGCGGAATGTAGCACATTTCCTTAGTGGGATCAAAAAACGAATATTTTACTCCTTTTGACAGAAAATTCTGGATAAATCCAAAAGATATCACAATTCCTAGAACTGTGAGTCCAAGCGGTGTGACAACCGACGTAAGTTGTTCTTTGAATATGATAAATGCAAAGAAAACAAGACCTGTTATAAAAAACGTAATAGGAGTTATTATTGCCCCTACAAACCATGAACATCTGCGCAATATATTTGTGCCAATCAACGTGCATATTATGGTGAAAACTCCTGTGTATAGATTGAGAGATCCCATAAATGAGCTATACCCAGCTTTTGTAGGATATAACAAACGCACCTGTTCTTTCCACACAACCTCTATGAGATTTATACTTATTCCATAGCATATCAACAGAAGCGCTATGTACCCGAGATATTTGGATTTGAAAATGTATTTTAAACTTTCCAACATAGATAACTTTGCTTTTTCTTTTGGTTTCTTGATTTCGTCAGGATTATAGTAGCGCGAATCTTTCAATACGTCATTGTTTAGCCAGTAATACAAACCGATTATAACAAGACAGGATATTACAACTATCAGAATGAAGTATGGTAATGCGCTCCATTCGTTTGCGTCCAATCGTTCATCGTTTAATACCTTCACGAAAAAACATGTAATCACAAGACCAAAGTTGGCTATACATAAAAACATCGCATAAAAACGCTTTGACTCCTTGATAGAAGTAACATCGTTAGCAAAACGCCAAAACATCAGACTTATCATGGAACTTCCCCAAAGCTCCGCCATCACATAAAACGAAGAAAATACCCAGTGCCCTATCGGCTTCAATAATCCTAATCCAAACAGTAATCCTGAAGAAACATCTGAAAAATCAGCATGCAAATATTGATGATATGGATATAATATAGTCGCAAACAATATAAAATATCCCATGAAAAATGTTACCATTATGTAAAAGACAGAATCTTTCGAAAAAATATTGACTAGTTTCGAATAAATTATCACTAACAATATCGTTGACGGTATCACAAACCATAACTTAATTGTGGGTACTACGCTTGCGCCCATTGTTGTTACCACTAACGAGTCCTTCATTACTCTTAACAAGCTGTAATTGAGCAATATGCAAAACATAATAAAGGCCATAGGAAGAAACTTTTTTAACTCAAATTTATGTATTGGCCAAAGGACGGATTTTAAACCTGTAAATTCTGCCATAAGCTCATCTCCTCTTTCTTTTTTGTTCTTTGACTACTTAATGCTTGCCTACTAGTTAGTATATTGTAGATTATTCTGTTTTTGTAATCTAGTGGTCTCGATTGTATGTATGAGCAGAGCAAGCAGTATCAGCGGCATACTTTCTTTACAGTTCCACCTAATTTGTAGCAAAAATAAATTCAAATAAATACAAAGCTTGTAAAATATCTATGAACTATTAAAAGAGAGGAAGTTACAGGAATAAAGGAATGAATGTGAGATTATTTACTCACTTCTAAAGCTGCGCCTAGAAACCCTCTAAAAATAGGATGCGCTTTCATGGGTCTTGAAGCAAATTCAGGATGAAACTGTACTCCTAGAAAAAATGGATGATCTTTTATTTCTACAATTTCTGGAAGCACGCCTTTGTGATATGCAGTTACAGAAAGACCAGCCTTTTCCAATATGTCTATAAATTCTGGATTCATTTCGTATCTGTGTCTGTGCCTTTCTTCAACTGCTACAGACTTATATAAATTGTGAGCTAGAGTGTCTTTCTTTATTTCAGCCTTGTAGTTACCAAGTCTCATTGTTCCGCCTCTATAACTAACATTTTTCTGTTCCTCAATAATCTTTATTACAGGATATTTTGTGGTCTCGTCAAATTCTGTTGAATTCGCATTTTTAAGTTTTGCTAAATTCCTTGACGCTTCTATAACGCTGCACTGCATGCCCAAACATATTCCAAGAAACGGAATCTTATTCTCTCTAGCATAAGTTATTGCTTTTATTTTCCCCTCTACACCTCTATTGCCAAATCCGCCTGGAACTAAAATAGCATCAAAGTCTTTTAGCTTTCTTACTAAATCTTTATCTTCTGCTCCAAGATAATGTATTTCTGCCCTCGCTTTTAGCTCTGTTGCGGCAATATTCAAAGACTCGTCAATGGATTTATATGCATCTTTCAAGTCTGCATATTTGCCTACAACTGCAACCTTAACAGTTTTATTAAATTCGCCAAGCGATTTTATTTTTGTAAACCATGTTTTATCAAATTTCTTTTTAGATTTCATGTTAAGTTTTTCGATTATTAAAGAATCAACTTTTTGATCATAAAGAGCCTCAGGAATAAAATAAATTGAAGGGGCATCCATTACTTCTATTACACATTCTTCCTTGACATTACAAAACAGAGAAATTTTTCTTTTTAAAGATTCGTCAAGATGATATTCTGTTCTGCATATTATCATATCGGGAGAAATCCCTATTTCTCTTAGTTTATTAACCGAATGCTGAGTAGGTTTTGTTTTCAACTCATGCGCGCCTGCAATATAGGGTACAAGAGTAACATGTATGCTAAAAATATCTTCTTTTTTATTTTCAAGCTGAAACTGTCTTGCGGCTTCCATAAACGGAAGACCTTCAATATCTCCAACTGTTCCGCCAATTTCAATTATAGAAATATCGCATTTGTTTTTTAACGCAACAAACCGTTTCTTTATTTCATCCGTAATATGAGGAATAACCTGCACTGTCGCGCCATCATAATCTCCTCTTCTTTCTCTATTGATTACAGTTTTATAAATATCACCTGCCGTATTTGTGTTAGCTTTGCTTGTATAAACGTCTAAAAATCTCTCGTAAGTGCCTAAATCCAAATCTGATTCTGCTCCATCTGCAGTAACAAAAACTTCACCATGCTGATAAGGATTCATTGTTCCCGGGTCTATGTTTATATAAGGGTCGAATTTTATCATGTTCACTTTAAAGCCACGAAGTTGGAGAAGCTTACCTATGCTTGCGCCGGAAATACCTTTACCTAAAGAACTTACAACTCCACCGGTAATAAAAATATACTTTGACATTTTAACAGTCTTCCTTATATGTGTTTCTTGAGATTACTGTAGGATATTTTCCCGTAAAACACGACGTACAGAAAACTTTTTCTTTTTTATTAACGCAAGAACAAGCTTTAACAAGATTTTCTAAACTTAAAAATGTCAAGCTATCCGTGCCTAAATACTTTCTCATTTCTTCTATTGAATTATTTGCCGCTATCAAGTGGTCTTTACTTGGCGTGTCAATTCCATAATAGCATGATCCTATTATTGGAGGGCAAGATAACGCAAAATGTATTTTCTTTGCTCCAGCTTCTCTCAAAATATTAACAAGTCTCTTTGATGTCGTTCCTCGTACTATCGAATCGTCAACAAGGATTATTTCTTTTCCCTTAACGACTTCACGTATTGGTCGAAGTTTAAGTCTTGCGGTTAAATCTCTTAAGTTTTGCGATGGTTTTATGAACGATCTCCCAACATAATGATTTCTTACAAAACCATTCTCAAAAAGAATATTTGAAGTTCTAGAAAAACCGAGAGCTGCAAAATAACCTGTATCAGGCACAGGCATAACAATATCAGCCTTTACATTTTTCATCTGGTTAGCAAGATATTCGCCCATTTTTACCCTAGCTTCTTTCACTGTTTTCCCAAACATTATACTGTCCGGTCTTGAAAAATAAACCTGTTCAAAAATGCAAGTATTTTGTTTCTTAGTTTTTTTATACAAAAAAGATTTTTTGATTTGTCCGTTTTCTATAACAATAATTTCACCGGAGTTTATATCCCTTATGTATGTCCCGCCGATAACTTCTATTGCGGCGCTTTCTGAAGATATTATGTATGAGTTGCCAATTTTTCCCAAAACTAACGGTCTAAAACCATGTTCATCTCTCGCGCCTATAAGAGTCCTATCTTTAAGAATTACAAGAGAAAACGCGCCTTCGAGCTTACGTAGAGAACTTGCGACTATATTTGCTAGATTCCCTTTAGCCATAGCAATAAGATGAAGTAGTATTTCTGTATCGGAAGTATGATTAAAAATTGCGCCTTTCCTTAAAAGCATCTGTTTTATTTTAAGAAAATTTGTAATATTGCCGTTATGCGCTACCGCAATATTTCCATGGATACAATTTATCTGAAAAGGCTGAGCATTCGTTAAAGAACTTTTTGCAGAAGTCGTATAACGAACATGCCCTACAGCTGCGGTTCCCGGAAGTTTATTAAGAAGAATTTCTTCATTAAAAATCCTTGAAACAAGCCCCATAGCCTTAAAAGTTTTCATTTTTTCTTTACCACTGATTGTAATGCCAGCCGACTCTTCGCCTCTGTGCTGCAGAGTGAGCAGTCCCGCCGAGGCTAAAACCGCAGCATTGTCATTATTTTCAACTCCAATTATTCCACACATTTTTTCCTCTTTTGCAAAACACTTAGAACAAAAAAACCGCCAAACACGCATAATCAATCTCGTGTTAACTTTGCATCGCGCTTCATTTCAGCTACAAAAAACTAAATATAGCAACCTCGCGCTACATTTAAAACAAAATTAATTCAAGACAAAAAATTAAAAAATTACAGCCAACTAACTTTACATTGCAATGTAGCAATATAAAATCAGTCAGCTATAAACTGATACAATTCTCAACATTTTGCAATTCTGAGTAAGAGTCATAGGCTCTTAAATAAGCTATGACTTTTTCAAGATTAGTTAATATTGAACAACCGCACTTAACGGCGGTTTTCCTTATCTCTGAATTATTGCTAAGCTCGTCAACACTTAAATTTTTATTTATATTTATAACAAAATCCACTTTGCCATCAATTATTATATCTACGGCTCTAGGATTGCGATTCCAATGAACAACATTAACTTTATAATAGCCTCTTTCTTCAAGATATTTTGCCGTACCTTTTGTCGCATATAGCGGAACATCTAATTTATAGAGATTGTCTATCACTTCCATGAATTTAACTTTATCTCTTTCTCTACCCGTGCTTAAAAGAACTCCTTTTTTAGGTTTTTTTATCTGAGTTGCTTCCATTGAAAGAAGCATAGCGTGATTAAATTTTTCGCCTAAGCAACCGACTTCTCCCGTAGATGCCATTTCTACACCGACAACTGGATCCGCGCCATCTAGTCGCTGGAAACTAAACATTGAAGCTTTAACGCCAACATATGGTATTTCGCTTTCGTCAATTAATATCTTTTTTACTTTTTCATTGTTCATTACTTTGCATGAGAGCTCCGCAAGATTTACTCCTGAAACTTTTGAAATGAACGGAAACGACCTTGATGCTCTTGCATTACATTCAATAACTTTAACGTCGTTATCTTTAGCTATAAACTGTACGTTGAAAGGACCGTTTAAATTGAGACCTTTCACTATTTTTCTTACTATATCTTTTATAACATTTACTGTGTGAGAGTATATTTTTTGCGGAGGAAAGACCATTGTGGCATCGCCGCTATGAACACCGGCATTTTCAACATGTTCCGTAACGAGAGAAAGTATAACTTCACCGTATTTTGCAACACCATCACATTCAATCTCTTTTGCATCAAGAATAAATTTTGAAATAACAACAGGAAAATCAGCGGAAATATCTTTTGTAAGAGACAAGTAATAATCCAAACTCTGTTTATCGTTTGCAACATTCATAAGAGTTCCAGAGAGAACAAAACTCGGACGAATCAAAACAGGAAATCCTACTTTTTCTATAAATTTTTCTATTTCTGAAATAGAAACGGCTGAAGTCCACTCAGGCTGATCTATATCAAGTTTATCAAGCATCGCTGAGAACTTTTCCCTGTCTTCGGCGGCGTCAACGCTCTTTGGGCTATGCCCTAAAATATTTACTTTTGCTTCGCTTAAAGACTGAATCAAATTATTGGGATTTTGTCCACCCATACAGGCGATTACACCTTTAGGATTTTCAATATCTATAATGTCCAACACTCTTTCTGACGACAATTCTTCAAAATATAATCTGTCTGAAGCGCTATAATCAGTTGATACAGTTTCGGGATTACAGTTAATAATAACGCTGTCATTTTTTTTATTTTTAAAATAACCGCTTGTCATAACGGAACACCAATCAAACTCCAAACTACTCCCTATGCGATAACTACCGCTTCCTAAAGTAATTATGCTCTTTGCATTTTTCTTGGCAGAAACATCGCTGTGCATTCCGTCATAAGTAAGATATAAATAGTTAGATCTTGTAGGATATTCTGAAGATGTGGTATCAATTTGTTTTACAACAGGCAAAACACCAAGTTTTTTTCTTAATTTTCTTATACCCAAAGATAAAGCTCTTATTTGCTTTATACTGAGTTTAACTTTGCTACTCAAGCACGCGGAAAGAAATATTTTTGTAAGCTGAAAATCTGAAAAACCTCTTGATTTTAAACGTTGTAAATGCTCTTTTGAAATCCGCTTAAAGGCATTATATAAATCTTGGGATGTAAAACTGTCTTGTTTTTCTTTTTGCTTAAAAAAGTTAAATAATTCAGTTGCAACTCGCGCTAAGTACAAAATATGCGACAAAAACCAATAATCTATTTTTGTTTTTTCATATACATACTCAAGAGATTTCCCTCTCTTAAACGTTTCATAAACTGCAAAAACTCTCAAACTTGTGGGCGATAAAAGCTCTTTTTCAATATCTTCGTCAGAAGCATTATTGAAAATATTTGTAGTTATTCCCTCTTCATTTTCATTTACCATTCTTATAGCTTTCTGAACAACCTCGCAGAAATTTCTTCCAATAGCCATAACTTCACCTACAGACTTCATTTGTGTGCCAAGATTTTTTGAAACTCCGCTAAACTTACTTAAATCCCAACGGGGTACTTTTAAAGTAACATAATCCAGCGATGGCTCGTAGAACGCGGAAGTAGTGCCCGTAACCGGATTTTTAAGTTCCAAAAGATCAAAACCTATGACTATTTTTGCAGCTATATAAGCGATAGGATATCCTGTTGCCTTACTTGCCAATGCGCTCGAACGAGACAATCTTGCATTAATTTCTATAACATAAAAACCATAATCTTTAAGATTTAAAGCATACTGCACATTACACTCGCCAACAATGCCAACGTTCTGCGCAATTTTAATTGCAGTATCTCTCAACATATTATTTTCGGTATTGTTGATTGTTTGACACGGGGCAATAACTATAGAGTCACCCGTATGTATGCCCATAGGGTCGAAGTTTTCCATATTACATATAGTTATAGTATTTCCTGTTTTATCGCGCATTACTTCGTATTCTATTTCTTTCCAACCGTGAAGAGATTTTTCAATTAAAACCTGAGGAGATGTCATGAGGGCAGATTGAGTGAGCTTTTTCAGTTCTAAAGATGTTCTTGCAAGTCCGGAGCCTAATCCGCCAAGAGCAAATGCAGATCTTGTTATGACAGGATAGCCAATTGTTTCAGCAGTTTTCAGCGCTTCTTCCACCGTAGAAACAGCATGGCTTTTTGCTATAGGCGCATTTATAGATTTCATTTTTTGCGCAAAAAGTTCTCTATCCTCAGACAGCTCAAGAGCGTCAACCTGAGTTCCCAAAACTTTTACGTTATATTTCTTCAAAACACCATTTTTTTCCAACGCTATAACACAGTTTAAAGATGTCTGTCCGCCAAAACTCGAAATAATTGCAACGGGCTTTTCAATTTTAATAATTTTTTCTACCCAAAAAGGAGTGATAGGATACAAATAAACTTTTTTGTTTGGACCCTTATTTGTCTGAACTGAAGCAATGTTAGGATTAATAATTATTACCTCAAGACCTTCCTCTTCCAAAGCTTTTACAGCCTGAGATCCGGAATAATCAAACTCCCCTGCTTGTCCTATAGACAAAGCCCCTGACCCAAGAAGAATAACTTTTTGCTTTTTTCCATTTTTTGGTAACAAGAAATCTAAAATCGGCATACTTTCTCTCTTATTCTCTATTTTTTACAAACAATCTATACGCGGTATAAATTATAATTAACAAAACATGTTGCCAACAATGACGGTCCCGTGGAAGCAATCGCTTTACCTGAAGCAAGAAGCAAACCTACGCCTACATATCTCCCATTATGACCACTAGTGAGTATGTCCCTTGTTCAAGTCTCTTTGTAAATGCTCGACATCGTTCGACTATCTCACGCGCTAGCTCTTATTTATTGAAACTACTGAATATATATCGTCTTTATTCACTTTTCATATTTGAAAATAAAACATCTTTCTTAGTTGCGGTAATCACATCTGCCTTATATTTATCTGAGACTTCGTTATATATCATTCAGTTTATTTACTCGCGCTCTTATTGTCTCTTTATAGTTCTAACGTAAAATTGTCTGCTATTTTTTTATCGAACCTACAAATTTATCCATTATCCAACTTGTGTCATTTGGTCCGCTTGACGCTTCAGGATGAAACTGTACAGACATAAACGGTTTTGTTTTATGTTTTAACCCTTCCACCGAATCATCGTTTGCATTTTCAAACCATAATTCCCAATCAGACTTTATTGAACTTTTTTCAACCGCATATCTATGATTTTGGCTCGACATATACGCCTTTTTTTCAGGAAGAGAAAAAACAGGCTGGTTGTGGCTTCTATGCCCGTGATTTAATCTTTTTGTTTTTGCTCCGGACGCAAGAGACAAAAGTTGATGCCCCAAACATATTCCTAAAATAGGCTTGTTTGAGCTTAAAACATCTTTTTTTATTCTATCAACCAAATCGCCTGTATTTTTTGGATCTCCGGGGCCGTTACTTATAACCCACCCGTCGCATTGTATTTTGGAAAAATCTGTATCCCATGGCAAAACATGCGCTTCACATCCTCTCTCCATAAGCATTCGCATGATGTTCCATTTTGCGCCACAATCAATAACTGCAACTTTTTTAAAACCTTTGCCCATTTTTACTACTTCTTTAGTTGACACGGACGGCATTAAATTATACTTTGACGGATCAACATATTCGTTGTCTTGAAAGTTTTTCAAAAATTCAAACTTATTTTTATCCTGCGGTTTTCCACCTTCAGGAACGATTTTTCCCCAAAGATTCCTACTTTCTCTTATCATCTGAACTAAGTATCTTGTGTCTATACCGGCAATCCCCGGTACACCTTGACTTTTCAACCACTCTTCAAGAAAAATACCGCCGTCATGATGATAACAGTTGTCATAAATATCCGACACTATAATACCTTGTGTTTTTATTGAAGAACTTTCGTGACCTTTAGACATAAAAAGATTCCCATCTTTAGGAAGAGGTATTCCATAATTACCTATAAGACAAAAACTGAAAACTAAAATCTGTCCTAAATACGAGGGATCTGTCATAGCTTCGCTGTACCCTAACATACCCGTATTAAAAACCATCTCGCCACTTACAACTACACCAGCGCCAATAGCTCTTCCTTCAAGCGTTACGCCATTGGATAGTTTTAGATAAGCTTTCTTGTATTTTTTGTCCAACATCTTTTTCTCTTTTTCCATTTCCTAACCCTTCTTTTTCAAAAATTCAGCGCTTAATAAACACAGTACATATTCGAATACGGATTTTTATTAACTGCCGCATATTTTGAAAATGATTCTATTTTTAAATGTTTTAAATCTTTTTTAAAAGTCTCTGAGTAAAAATCAATATGTTTTTTCAAAAACGCAATGTCTGTATCTGTAATAGCGACTTTAACAGCCTCTTTACCAAACATATATTCATTGGCATTATCATTTAAATAAATAGCTCCGCCATGCATACCAGTTCCACAAAATCTACCTACTATTGATCCGTTTTTTGAAAAATTTAAACCAAGCAAAATAATTGCCCCTCCTGCCATGTACTCTCCAAGGAACTCGCCGGCTTTACCACCTGCTACGATTACAGGTTTCATTTCTTTATATTCTTTCATGTGAATACCAACTCTATAGCCAACATTTCCTTCAACGTAAATTTCCCCGCCTCTCATAGCATAACCCAAGGTATCTCCACAATTACCATGGACTATTATTCTACCATTATTCATTGTATTTCCGACAGCATCTTGGGCATTACCAAATATTTCAAGCTCTGCCCCGTCCATATATGCAGCCATATCATTTCCCGGAACACCGTAAATTTTCAATTTAACTTTTTCAGGCAAACCTCTTCCGATGTATCTTTGACCAAAAACATTTTTTAAAGAAATAGTCTTTTCTGTTTCAATTGTATTATCAATTAAATTGTTTAATTCGCGATAATAAATATTTAAAGCGTCAATAGTTTTCATGTTTCTACCTCTTTTACAAAACATAAATTCCGAATCAAATTCAAGTAATGTGTATAAAAACACAACAAGAAATATCAAAAATTATTCGCCGGCATACTGAATACCAAGAATATTCAATTCTTTCTCGCTCAACCCAATGCCTCTCAGCATAAGCCTGTTACCTCTTAAGCTGTCAATGGCATTAATGCCCATACCGCCAAGCATCTCTTGTATCTCATGATTCCATGCTGAAACCAAATTTACAAGTCGTTTGTACATAATATCAGTATCAAGTCTCTTTACAAGGTCTGCGTCTTGCGTAGCTATTCCCCAATTACATTTGCCGACTGAACAAGAACGACACATATGGCAACCAAGCGCTATAAGCGCAGCCGAACCTATACAAACAGCATCAGCGCCCAATGCAATAGCTTTCACTACATCTGCGCTATTTCTGATACTACCCGAAGCAAGAAGAGAAATTTGATTTCTTATGCCTTCTTCTCTTAACCTTTGGTCTATAGAAGCTAACGCGAACTCCACGGGGATACCTACATTATCTCTCACTCTTGTTGGAGTTGCGCCTGTGCCACCGCGAAAACCGTCAACCACAATTGCGTCCGCGCCCGCTCTCATAATACCTGAAGCTATAGCAGCCGCATTATGAACTGCAGCAATTTTTACAAAAACAGGTTTTTTATAATCTGTAACTTCTTTTAACGAAAAGATAAGCTGTCTTAAATCCTCTATGGAGTAAATATCATGATGGGGAGCCGGTGAAATAGCATCAGACCCTATAGGTATCATTCTTGTAACGGAGACATCTTTTCCAACTTTTCTACCAGGCAAGTGACCTCCAATACCCGGCTTTGCCCCCTGACCAATTTTAATTTCAATTGCAGCGCCCGCATTTAAATATTCTTTATGAACACCAAATCTGCCAGACGCAACCTGCACAATGGTATTTTTACCATATTTGTAAAAATCTTTATTTAAACCACCTTCGCCAGTATTATAACAAATTCCAAGCTCTTCGGCGGCTCTTGCAAGACATTCGTGAGCATTTCTGGAAATGGAACCATAGCTCATCGCGGAAAACATTATAGGCATTTTTAACTCAACCTGAGGAGGCATTTTTGTGATTAGGTTGCCTTTAGTGTTAAACTCAAGCTTCTCGGGTTTTCCCCCTATCATAACTTTTGTTTCCATAGGCTCGCGCAAAGGATCTATAGATGGATTTGTAACTTGACTTGCGTTAAGAAGTATTTTATCCCAATAAATCGGAAAAGATTTGGGATTACCCATGCTTGAAAGCAAAATACCACCCGTTTGGGATTGCTTATAAATTTCTTTTATCGCTTCGTCCGTCCAATTTGCATTTTCTCTAAATTCAAGAGGATATTTTTTTATAACTAAAGCTTTCACAGGGCAAAGAACAACGCATCTATGACAATTAACACACTTTACATCGTTGGCGCTAAAAATCTTTTTTTTCATATCGTATGAATGCACTTTATTAGAGCACTGCTGCTCACATACACGACAATTAATGCATTTCTTTTCATTTCTTATTACTTCAAATGATGGAGTATTAAAATCTAAGTTCATTTTTGTTCACCTTCCAACAAGGCAATAACCGGCTCCCCACCTTTTGGGGACCATATTTTATCCGGATTATCGCATATTATTCTTATCGCGCTCTCTTCACTTGCCACATAAGTTCTATCCCCTTTTTCCGCGGCTACCAACGAACGAAGCTTAATCCTGTCATTTAAAGCTATCATTCCTTTTTCATATCCTAAAATTATTGAGAATGGTCCGTTAATTAACGCATTAGCATAAACAGCCCTCATACTCTTTAATTCGGTTTGCAACTCTTTATTTTCTCTTTCAATGTCATCCCAAAAAGGAGTCGCTACTATTTTTATAGCCTTCTCCATTGGAATATTATGTTTTCTTACAAGCATGTCAAATAGATATGTTATCACTTCGGTATCGGTTTGAAGAGTGCATTTATATCCATACATTTCCACAAATCTTCTATTAGCATCATAGGAAGATATTTCGCCATTATGCACTACAGACCAATTAAGCATTGTAAAGGGATGAGCGCCGCCCCACCATCCCGGAGTATTCGTAGGAAATCTTCCATGCGCTGTCCACGTGTGAGCCTCATAAGTGTCCAACATAAAAAACTCGCCGATGTCTTCAGGATAGCCTACTCCCTTAAACGCTCCCATATTTTTTCCACTGGAAAAAACATAAGCCCCTTTATATTCCTTGTTTATCCTTATTACACATCTTGACGTAAATTCGGCTTCGTCCAAAAACCCTTCTTTTACCATGTATGTTCTTGGGTGTACAAAATAACGCCATACTAATGGTTTATTTGTGATGCAACGAACATGTTTTGTCGGAATATTGCCCGCGCTTTCAATATCGAAGTGCATTGCAAGAAAATCTTCAGTTTGCGTCTTAATGCTTAAGTTATCATAAAATATATGCAACGCATAGCAATCTCCATACTGCGGATAAATACCGTAAGCCGCAAAACCACCGCCCAATCCGTTTGAACGATCACGCATCAAGGCAATAGACTTAATAATTTCTTCGCCACTAAATCTTTTGCCTTTTTTGTCTATAATGCCACTTATAGCACACCCGGATGGGATTCTCAATTCACCCTCTTTCAACATTTACCCCTCCTCCACACGAAGACATACACTAGACGTAAAAATATCCCAAATTGCCCATTTGGGAGATTTTTTAGGACACACCACACTACAATCGACTAGCCTTACAACTACACTGCGTAAAGTCTACAGAAAACACCTCGAAATGTCAAGTAGTTGTAAAACATCTTATATCATATTCTTTGTATTTGTTTTGCCAATTTAACAAAGTTCGTCGTTTTAGGTTATATATGCTTTTTGTGTCAACTTATAGCCACAATTGCGATAAAACAATACTAACGTTTTGTTCTTTTTGACTATTGTGTTTACATTTTCTTTAGCAATCGCTCTTTCTAATGCGCCGGCAATTTTTGTCTGCGCAAGCGCATAAAATTTGTTGTAATACTGCATTTTGCGTCTCGCATAATTTACGCCAATCCCAAAGGTTTGACTTAAATCCAACTTTTGCTGTTAACTTCATTATACCAACTTTCAAAATGTGCAATATGTGTTTGAGATTTTAAGGTTTAAATTGATATAATAGCGACGGTTACATTTGCTGCCTACGGTATTTATCCGCAGTTTGCGTCTCAATGCGTAAGTTATCATAAAATATATGCAACGCATAGCAACCTCCATACTGCGGAAAAATACCGTAAG
>NZ_JAIXMZ010000107.1:0-1241 GCF_020328025.1 Candidatus Endomicrobiellum pyrsonymphae
CCATACAGAGTATTGTCAAAGAAACAAGAAGTGCTTTTCCGAATGTTAAGTTTGGCATACATGCCCACAACGACTCTGGCTGCGCTGTTGCAAACTCTATTGCTGCAATTGAAGAAGGTTGTATATTAGCGCAGGGAACAGTAAACGGTATAGGCGAAAGATGCGGAAATACAAACTTATGTTCTCTTATACCCGCTTTGCAAATAAAAAGAAATTATGATTGCATACCTAAAAAAAGTATGCGGAAACTTTCCGAACTTTCAATATATGTTGACGAAATAGCAAACATTGTACCAAATGATTCAGATCCTTATGTTGGCAGAAACGCATTTGCTCATAAAGCAGGCGTTCATGTTTCAGCAATAAAAAACAATCCCGAAACATACGAACATATCAATCCTTTGACTATCGGCAATGAAAGAAGAATTTTAGTAAGCGATTTAGCAGGCAAAAGCAATGTTGTCTCTAAAGCTGCTGAAATGGCAATAGGTATTGAAGATGCACCGGAAAAAGTTAAAAAGATTATAGATACTGTAAAAGAAAAAGAACACAACGGATATCAATATGAGGATGCCGACGCTTCTTTCTTTTTACTTACAAAAAAAGCGCTTGGAACTTTTAAACCCTTTTTTAATCTAAAAGAGTATAGAGTCTCTGTTGAAAAAGATACTAACGGAAATATAATTTCTGAAGCAACCATAAAGCTCGATATAAAGGGCAAAGAAGAACACGCCATTGCCGAGGGCGATGGACCTGTGAACGCTTTGGACAATTGTTTACGCAAAGCATTAACAAAGCATTATCCCATCATAAAAAACATTTTTTTAACCGATTTTAAAGTGAGGGTTGTAAATAGCGACGCAACCACAGCGGCAAAGGTAAGAGTTCTGATTGAATCTTCAGATTCTTCAAAGAAATGGGGAACAATTGGCGTTGGCGAAAACATAATAGATGCATCTTGGCAAGCTCTTGCCGACTCCGTAGAATACAAATTACTGAAATAAACTGTCTCAGTCAACTTTTTCTAGCGTCGTTTCTGACTCGACCGCCTTTTTTCAAAAAGCGAGCAAGTCAGGTCTTAATCTACTGCTTAGTTCTGCAAGCTACTCAATCTTTGCTTCAACATCTACTTTAGAGTACGTCAAAATCTGTAGCTTGCTCCTAAGTTAGCTTTCATATTTTGATACCCTTTTGCAATAAGAATGTCTATGTTTGCAAAAACTGAAACATTTTTCGTTATG
>NZ_JAIXMZ010000096.1:0-3672 GCF_020328025.1 Candidatus Endomicrobiellum pyrsonymphae
AAGCTAAAGGTGTGAGAACTTTAAAGTATCGCCCTCCCAAAGACAAGAAACAGGGATTAGTCGGATTATACTATTATACTTATTTGCGAGATGTCGAATATCAAGTGCAAGCGCATTTTAAATGGAATGAAAATATGTTTGAGCTTGAAAAAGATCAGGACGATGGGAAACATTTTGCAATAGCAAATCGTTCGCTTGAAAATGGTGGCAGAAGAGATATTTTTCTTGGAACTCGTGAATGTCAAGGATATGTTGAACCTTGTAAATTTGGAGAAGGTGATGGTGATTATGATAATAATAATTTGTTGTCTTTCGGTTCTATGTTTCGTAATTTTGATTATCCCAGTGAAAGTGAAACAGGGAAAAATGAATTAATAACGAAAATTTGGTTAAATGCTAATATGAAAAAAGGAATAATTGATTTTAATGATAAAGGCAACAATATAAAAGAAATAACTGTTAAACCGTTAGAGCAGGCAGGTCAGTATATTTTGGATAGTAATATTTTAAATGTTAATAGTGAGTGTGAAAATATGCTTGGAAATACGGAGGCAAAATAATGAGTTGGTTTCAACGATTATATGAGACTTATGAAAATTGTGTTACAGCATCCGAATCAGGTGAATATGAAATTGCTCCTATAGGACATACTCATAAAGATTGTAATATTGAGATAACATTAAATGAAAAAGCCGAGATGGTTGATGCTCAGATCATATATAAGAAGGATACCATAATTCCTACGACGGATGAGATTAATAATTGCCTGTATCCTCTTGCGGTTAAAATAGAAAATTTTAAAAAGGATTCGTATAGACAAAAGCTAAAAGAATGGATTGATTTTAATAAAAGCTTTAATAAAAGCAATGAAAAATTGAACATAATCAGTAATTATGTTCAAAGGGATACATTGATCCCGGATTTGGAAAAAAGAGGAATTTTATGGTTAAGCGGAGACGGTAAATTTATTGAAAAACCTAAAAATAAAAAAGATATAACTGATAAGTATAAAATCTTTCAAAATGTTAAAAAACAAGAAGATGCCTTTATCAGATGGATTGTTGAGACGGATAAAAATCATGAAACTTGGGAAGATAAGTCAATTATAGAATCTTGGATAGAGTTTAGAAAAGCAAAATTAAAAAATGGCACATGTTATATAACGGGAGATAATACTATTTGTGCAAATGATCATCCGCAAGTTAATGGAAAAGCTAAACTTATATCATCTAACGATGATAAAAATTTTATTTTTAATGGTAGATTTGTAAAACAAAATGAAGCCTTGAATATTGGTTTTGAAGTGAGTCAAAAAGCTCATAATACGCTAAAATGGCTTGTTGCAACGGAAAGAAAACAAGCTTATCATAATGTTTATCATAATCATTCTCAAAGAATTGTTGCTTTTACCATCAATGCTAAATATGGGAATATAGGGAAAGTTTTCGGAAAAGATTTTGTTAAAAGCATAAAGGGTTATAGTATAGATTTTAAGCGATTACAAAATGAAAATATTGTGCTTTTAGAGATGGATAATGCAAGTCTAGACACAGGCAGAGCTGGTATAACTTATTATAAAGAACTTTTGGGTTCTCAATATCTAGAAAACATAAAAAATTGGCATAAAAAATATTATTGGCAGCACTTTTTAAAAATAAAAAATAAGGATAATCAAAGGGAAGAATATCAGTATTTTTATGGACCTCCATCAATAGCTACGATAGCTGATGTATATTTTTATAAAAAAGATAAATATTTGGTTGAAAAAAACGAACAGAAAATAAAGAAGAAATTGATAAGAGATTTAATGCCAAGTGTTCTAGAAGATAAAAATATCCCTAAATATATAGAAAAGCATTTTGTTGAAAAAGCTTCAAACCCCGTTGCCTTAAATGATTATCAATGGAAAACAATCTTAGGAATTGCTTGTTCAATATATAAAGGCAATAATTTATATGATAAAAATAAAAAAGAGGGGGATTATTTAATGCTTAAGGAAGAAAATGATACAAGAGATTATCTCTATGGTCGTTTGTTAGCGATAGTAGATTATGCAGAAGAAAAGTCATTGTTGGAACAACAAAAATCAAAAAAGACGAACTTAAAAAATGATGAAGGGGATGAAGGAGGTGATGATGATAAAGACAATGGTATTTATAACTATCCCGCTTTGCTCTATAAACTCGTTAAAGATGAAGGAGGTGATGATGATAAAGACAATAGTATTAGAATCACCAATGCCAAAAGATATATGAGGCAATTTACTTTGAAGCCATATTCTACTTGGCAATTTTTATGGCTTAGATATAACGAAGCGTACATGCCTAGATTGAAGAAAAATAATCCGGGACTCGAGAGAGTAATAGATACGTTGAGAATTGAAATCGAAAATAAATTTATAAGTGAAGAAGATTATAAAAACGATAATAAATTAGCTGGCGTGTATCAGTTAGCGTATTCTTGTCAGATGTGTGAGTTGAGAAAATGTAATAAAGGGAATATCCAGAATAGCAAAAAAAATGATAAGGCATCCAAAGGAGAATAACGAATGGAAAACAAAACCCAGGTATTAAGTAAAAAAATTGATTTTGTGGTTATATTTGAAGTAAAAAATGCAAATCCTAATGGCGACCCTCTAAATGAAAATATACCAAGGATTGGAAGCGATGATATAGGTGAAGTAACCGATGTGTGTATTAAAAGAAAAATAAGGAATAGATTAATGGAGGCAAAACAACCTATCCTTGTTCAATCAAGCGATTATAAAGCCAAAGGCGATGAGTATTTCTGTATAAAGGATAGGCTCGAAGCGAAAAGCGGAGAAACTCCAGCAAAAGTAAAAGATCAAAAAACAGAAAATGAAAAAAATAACTATGTAAAAAAAGCTTGTAAAGATTGGTTTGATGTTCGTGCATTTGGTCAAGTAATTGCTTGGGGAGATACATCGATAGGTATAAGAGGACCTGTTTCTATACGGTCGGCATTTAGTCTTGATAGTATTGAACCAGTCAGCCTTCAAATAACAAAAAGTGTTAGTAATGAGAAAGCAGGCAAAGGCTCGGATACAATGGGAATGAAACATCGTATAAAACAAGCTATATATGTTTTTTATGGCGCAATGAATCCTCAGTTAGCAGAAAGAACAGGTTTTAGTGATGAAGATGCAAATGCGATAAAAGAAATCATGCCCAAACTTTTTGAAAATGACGCTTCTTCAGCGCGCCCAGAAGGGAGTATGAAAATATTAAAAGTTATTTGGTTTGAGCATAATTCATCATCTGGACAATACTCTTCAGCAAAAGTTCACAGTTCAGTTGAAATTGACAAAAATAATGGTAATATAAAAAATGAAGAAGCTTTAAAAAAGGGGGCTGTGGAATCAATAGACGGTTTAAAAGCAGAAATAATTCAAGGTTGGTAAATAATGTGTATTGTGAAGACGATTTGCTTCATATAAGAGGATTATATCAGCTGTCTTATTGCAAACGCAGATGCGCTTTGCTTTTTATCGAACAACAGTGGGCAGATAATTTCTTTACGGCAAGAGGAACTGTCATGCACGACAAAGTTCATACAGAAAAAATTGAGCGTAAAAAAGGCATAATTATCGAACGGGATATTTATATTAAATCTTATAATCTTGGTTTAATAGGTAAAGGCGATGTTGTGGAA
>NZ_JAIXMZ010000023.1:0-2331 GCF_020328025.1 Candidatus Endomicrobiellum pyrsonymphae
TCCTTCTCACGCGGGGATGGAGACGCTTGAGAAGGAACTGAAGGAGATGGTGAGGGAGCGGGAGGAGAAGAAGAGGGAGTGGGAAGAGGCGAGGGAGGCGGCGAAGGCGCTTGAGGCGGCGGGGAAGGAGAGGGATGCGGCGAGGGAGAGGGAGAGGGAGAGGAAGGCGTATGAGGCGGTGGAGGCGGTGAGAAAGAAGATATCGGAGTTTGAAGCGGAGATGGGGAAGCAAGAGAGGGAGACGGTGAAGGTGGCGCAGGCGGTGTTGGACAAGGCAAGGGCGACGGCGGATGAGGTGAGGGAGAAGTGGATGGCGGCGGATAAGGCGAGGAGGGAGGCGTTGGAGGCGTGGAAGGTGGCGAATAATAAGATGAATGWGGCGTGGGCGGCGAAGGGAGTAGCAGAGGAGAGGTTGAATTTGGCGGTGAGTGCGTTGCTGGTGGCGGAGAAGAAGTGGAAGGTGGCAAATGATGAGGCGGAGTAGGCGGCGTGGAATGCATTAATTATCAGTACACTCAGCATCACCGCCACCTGCGCCACTTGATACTAACTTAGCTTCATCATCATCCATCTAAAAACGTCAGCAAAGAAAGCGAGGCAGAGGGTAAGAAGGCGAAAGCGAAGGAAGAGCTAGAGGAAGTGCGAGTAGCGAGGCAAGAGATAGAGAAGAAATGGCAAGAGGAAGATGAAGAGGAGATAGAGAAAGAGAAGGTAGAGCAAGAGAAAGAGCGAGTAGAGAAGCTAGAGGAGTTAGCGAGGCGAGAGAAAGAGCAAGAGGAAGCGCGAGTAGCGAGGCAAGAGGAGGGTGAGGAGTTTGTGGTGATGACGACGGATGAGAAGACGGAGAAGCTGATGAAGGTGTTAAAGAAGGTGGCGGATGAGGAAGAGAAAAAGAAAGAGGAAAAGTGGTGGGCGGTGAAGGTGGCGACGAAGAAAAAGGAGAAGGAGGATGAGAAGGAGTGGGTGTTGATGATGACGAGGGAGGTGGCGGAGAAGATGATAAAGACGGCGGTGACGGTGGTGAATGAGGAGGATAAAATCAAAGAAGACGACGGTGATGAAAGCAGCAGAAAAGAAAGCAGTGGCGGTAAAAGAAGACACTCAGCACCACCAAAATTAGGCGTAGTACGGCCATCAGGTCCAAGCAGACTCTTCTACGACCGATTACCACGGCATGTATCGGCAGATATGTTTGAGAAGGTGAATGTGGCGTGGGAGGAGTTTGATACGGAGGTGGCGTCGAGTGTGATAAAGTCGTCGAAGATGGGGACGGAGGCGGAGAAAGCTGTAAAGGAGATGGCGAAGACGATGCCGATGGGGAGTCTGAATGCGATGTATGCGAGCGACTGGGCGGAGGCGGCGGCGCCGAAGGTGGATAGTCTGATAAGGCGGATGATGGGTATGTCGCAGGAGACGATATCGGAGGTGGAGGCGTGGGAGAAGGAAACGTTTAAGATGGAATCGAGTCTGACGCTGGATGAGAAGTTGGCGACAATAGATCCGAGTCTGAAGTTGGCGGTGAGGTCTCTCGCCGCCCGGGCGGTGGATGAAACATCGCCGTTGGTGGTGACGGTGAGGGCGCAGGCGAATTCGGTGGCGGAGAGGTTGCCGGATTCGGTGGTGAAGAAGTTTTGGGCGGTGGTATGGAGTATGGCTGATGTGGTGGCGAGGGCGACGAGAAATCTGTTGTTGAGTAATGCTCCATACCACCGCCCAAAACTTCTTCACCACCGAATCCGGCAACCTCTCCGCCACCGAATTCGCCTGCGCCCTCACCGTCACCACCAACGGCGATGTTTCATCCACCGCCCGGGCGGCGAGAGACCTCACCGCCAACTTCAGACTCGGATCTATTGTCGCCAACTTCTCATCCAGCGTCAGACTCGATTCCATCTTAAACGTTTCCTTCTCCCACGCCTCCACCTCCGATATCGTCTCCTGCGACATACCCATCATCCGCCTTATCAGACTATCCACCTTCGGCGCCGCCGCCTCCGCCCAGTCGCTCGCATACATCGCATTCAGACTCCCCATCGGCATCGTCTTCGCCATCTCCTTTACAGCTTTCTCCGCCTCCGTCCCCATCTTCGACGACTTTATCACACTCGACGCCACCTCCGTAACAAACTCCTCCCACGCCACATTCACCTTCTCAAACATATCTGCCGATACATGCCGTGGTAATCGGTCGTAGAAGAGTCTGCTTGGACCTGATGGCCGTACTACGCCTAATTTTGGTGGTGCTGAGTGTCTTCTTTTACCGCCACTGCTTTCTTTTCTGCTGCTTTCATCACCGTCGTCTTCTTTGATTTTATCCTCAACACTGTATAT
>NZ_JAIXMZ010000023.1:2341-15799 GCF_020328025.1 Candidatus Endomicrobiellum pyrsonymphae
CACAAACAACAGAAATTATATATGTTTGTGTCACTGGCGCATATACAGTGTTGACGGATATAGAATAATATCTTTAAAAACCCTGAAGAAAGTTTTAACGGGCTTAATCCTTACGACGATGTTGAAAAGCGTTGATTTTTTCTTCGGATAATCCATAAGTTGCCATTTCATTTTGTATAAGCAACTTGTGCAGATGCAAATCTTTTTCTTTAATTTGCAACAGCAATTCTGCCATATTGCTGTAAGGGTGAGGAGGCATCGCAATTTTTGGAACAGTCCAATCTTTCCACTGAAGAAACCCGCCGCCGACAAAATAATATTTCCGCGAAAAAAGGATATATTTTTATAATGGATCAACAGAGTCTTGTTAGGTATATTGTTTGTTATATGGGAAATTGTGGTTAACTGCGCCATATTCAATATTTTTAAGCCCTATATCTATCTTTTTTATCGTTCAAATCTAATAAACGTACTCGCGCAAACCCCTTGTTTGAGCAAAAATGCAACTATCAAGCATTTTAGCGCGCCACGAGAAATCTACATCCGCTTTTATAGTCCAATGGTGTGAGAACTGAGTGAGGGACCGGAACACGTCTTAAACAAATCAAATATTGACGTTGCAATTATTTTATCAGAATTTGTTGGCATAGAAATATCTCTATAGTCGACATACACACTACATAATTTGACCAACAAAATACCCGACAATAGTAAATATGCCCATAATAAAAACAAAAGCTGCTAATTTTGAACGATATATACGAAGCCTTGGAATTTTCTTCATCAATACAACAGGCATTAGGTATGCGTACATGGCAATAATTGGCGCAGATAAAGCTCCAATTATGGACAAAATAGATGGATTACATACTGCCAAAACCCATAACAACGTAAACAAAATAAAAGTGCTGAGTAACTTTATTTTTTTTACATTTAAAGTTTTCTTAAGTTCATGGTTTTTCCAAGTTGCAAGTTGCAACATAATACCACATAATCCTTCTCTTGTTCCTGTAAAATGTCCGAAATATGAACTCGCTATAGCAAGAAACGCAATAAGAGGTAAGGTATATAGGAGTATAGATGAATTGTAGCTTAGAGAGATTGCAGTTAATGCGTCAATATTTTCTTGCTTGGCTTTAATTAAAATTTCAGGAGTTGTGGAGAAAACAAGAGAAAAAACAAAAAACATAACAAAAAACAGCAAAAGAATAGAGTTCCACCTAACAACTTTATCAGAATGTTTGATTGCATCGTCAATATTGGCATATTGTTTTCTATAAAAAGCGCCTAAAGACGAACATATTGGTGAAAAATTCATTGCAAAAACTAGTAGCGGCAAAAGTAGCAAAGTATTTTTTATGAAAGCTCTTGCTGTGATGGGAGTATGGAAAACAGACATATTCCATTCAGGAATCAGGTATATTGATATCGCAAGCAAAAAAAGAATTAAAGGGAAAGTAAGAGCGGATGTAATTGCAATCATAATTTTTTCATTGCAAAACAGTACAGATGTCATAATTGCAAGAATAACAAATGTAAGCAAAGGTCTCGATACTGAAACAATATGCATTTGGTTTACAAAAAAAGCATTTATGAGGTTAGTTAAGCCTGTGGCATATCCCACGCATATAGTTATGATTGATAAAAAATATAAAACGGAAACAATCAATCCGGCGGTATGCCCTAAATCGTGTTCTATAGCGCCTACAATGTCCGTTTCTTTCTCGCAAGACGCTACAATCCTTGTAATACCTCTATGTGAAATGTAGGTAATTGGAAAAATGACAAGCACTAGAAAGATGATTGACCAAATGCCGCCAAGCCCCGCCTGAATCGGTAAAAATAAAATGCCAGCCCCAATTGCGGTCCCAAAACATGTTAAAACCCAACCTCTGTCAATATTGTTCACTCGTTAGCCCCTATTCCCTCGTAATTTTTATGCAAAACAACGCTGAAAGACGTGGCTAAACCCTCAGCGCCTTTAGTGTTAATATAGTTGTGTTCTATACACTCATTACCTAATAAAACTTTTCTTCATTTTTTTGCACATCGGCGCATTGTGGAATACTTTTGCGTCATGTACACAACAGAGTCTAATAACTTTTTTGAGTTTTGTCAAACTTATACATTGTATAACACTTTTGTTTTTACACATTGAATCTAAATTCTATAATATCACCGTCTTTAACTAAATATTCTTTTCCTTCGCTTCTTAAAAGACCTGCGTCTTTTACTGCTTTTTCACTACCGAGTCTGTATAAATCGTCAAAACTCATAATCTCAGCGCGTATAAAACCTCTTTCAAAATCGGAATGGATTACTCCTGCAGCCTGAGGGGCCAAAAACCCTTTTTTTATAGTCCATGCTCTTACTTCCGTTTCTCCAGCTGTAATGAACGTTGCAAGTCCCAGTAAATCATATCCTGCTTTTATTAAACGGTTTAGACCGGGTTCTTCTAATCCCAAATCTTTTAAAAATGTTCTCTGATCACTTTCCGAAAGTTCTGAAAGTTCTGCTTCAATTTTTGCGCATATTGGTATTGCTTGCGCGCATTCTGTTTTTGTTTTTTCTTTAACAACAGCGGTATATTTGGTTTCTATCGCAGGTAAGTCGCTTTCTGCTACATTGCAGACATATAATACGGGTTTTGCAGTTATCAAGAAGAAATCTTTTAATGCTATTTTTTCATCGTCATTTAACTCAAGCGTCCTTGCGGGTTTGCCTGCGTCGAGATGCGCTTTAACCTTTATTGCAAGTTCTTTTTCAGCGAGTATTTTTTTATCGTTAAGTCTTACGCCTTTTTCAAGTCTTTCAAGTTTTTTTGAAATGGTTTCCATATCAGACAAAATAAGTTCTGTTTCTATAATTTCTATATCTCTTAAAGGGTCAACTTCACCCATAACATGCGTTACGTCTTTGCTTTCAAAACATCTCACTACGTGAACAATAGCTGCGGTCTCCCTTATATGGGCTAAAAATTGGTTACCAAGTCCTTCGCCTTTAGATGCTCCCTTCACAAGTCCTGCGATGTCAACAAATTCCACAGTTGCAGGAATTGTTTTTTTTGCATTGAAAAAGTTGCTCAAAAACTCAAGACGTTTATCTGGAACTGCAACCACTCCGACATTTGGATCTATGGTGCAGAATGGATAGTTTGCCACTTCTGCGCATGCCTTTGTTATAGCGTTAAATAACGTTGATTTCCCTACGTTCGGAAGTCCAACGATGCCAAGTTTCATATAACCTCTTTAATTTTTTAATAATAAAGTTTTGTGGCATCAGCGCTTGACACACAACCTGTCAATTCCTTATTGCACCGTTGCCTCTAACTACATACTTGGTGGTTGTAAGTTCTTTGATGCCCATCGCTCCGCGTGCGTGAAGTTTTTGTGTTGAAATGCCAATTTCGCATCCCAAACCAAAAACGCTACCGTCATGAAGTCTTGTTGAAGCGTTTACAAAAACTGCAGCAGCATCAACTTCAGCAATAAATCTATCCGCAACTTCTTTATTTTTTGTAATAACAGCTTCAGAATGCATGGAGCCGTATTTGGTTATGTGTTCTATAGCTTCTTCCAAAGAGGTTACTACTTTAATCGATATCTTGAGATCAAGATATTCAGTTTTCCAATCTTTTTCAGTTGCAGGCTTTATTGAATTCACTATACCTTGTGAAATAGAGCAACCTTCAATCTCAACACCTGCTTCATTATATAATCTGCATAATTCTGGCAAAACTTTATCTGCTATATCTCTATGCACAAGCAAGGTTTCCATTGCATTGCAAACTGACGGTCTTTGACATTTTGCATTAAATGCAACATTTATTGCCATATCAACGTCAGCATCCTTATCTATGTACGTATGGCACAAGCCTCTCCCGTGCGATAAAACAGGAATCAAAGAATGTTCTCTTATAAATTTAACTAATTCTTCGCCGCCTCTTGGTATTAATAAATCTATTAAGTTGTCAAGATGCAAAAGTTCTTGTATGGCGCTTCTATCTGGGGTATCAATAAATTGTATAGAACCTACAGGCATTCCTGCTTTTGCTCCAGCCTCGCATATTATTTTTGTAAGAATTCTATTTGAATTTATAGCCTCAGACCCCCCTTTTAAAATAACTGCATTGCCGGCTTTCAAACACAAGATTGCTGCGTCAACGGTAACATTTGGACGCGCTTCATAAATCATCGCAATTACGCCTAATGGCACCCTGATTTTTTTAACGTCAATATCTATTGATGAGGTATTTTGTTCAATTACTGTTCCTATAGGATCTTGCAGAAGTATAACGTTCCTGACACTTTCTATCATATCGTTTATGCGTTTTTCATTTAGCGTAAGTTTGTCTATTAGAGTTGACGTTATATACGCTTCTTTTGCTGCTTGAACATCTATTTCATTATGAAAAAGTATGTCTTCCATATTCTGCTGCAAAGCGTCTGCCATCGCAGAAAGCATGTTATTTTTTTGTTCTGCGCTCATTGATAAAAGTTTTCTAGATGCTTCTTTTGCCGCTTTAGCTTTCAATAATACTGCTTGTTTTATTTCGTTGTTTTCCATGGCGACCCCAACTTATTTTACTTAAAACACCAATATTCTAGCAAAAACTTAACAAAAATACCAAAAATTCTTACCGTTGGCAATAATTCTTTTCATACTTTTTAGGCAATTTCGGATTTGACAAAAGGCACGGTAATTTTATATCATCTTCAACGTATCTCAAAATGGGGTCCACAAGGGAGGCATGCTATGGCAATTAAAGTAGGTATTAATGGTTTTGGTCGTATC
This sequence comes from Candidatus Endomicrobiellum pyrsonymphae, assembly GCF_020328025.1. Taxonomy (NCBI): domain Bacteria; kingdom Pseudomonadati; phylum Elusimicrobiota; class Endomicrobiia; order Endomicrobiales; family Endomicrobiaceae; genus Candidatus Endomicrobiellum; species Candidatus Endomicrobiellum pyrsonymphae. The sequence continues at coordinate 7,136 of NZ_JAIXMZ010000023.1, forward strand.
GGACGTTTAGTTTTTCGTGCTGCTCAGAGTAGAAAAGATATTCAAATTGTCGCTATTAACGACCTGATCAGCGTTGAGTACATGGCCTATATGTTAAAGTATGATTCTGTTCACGGAGTTTTTAAGGGTACAGTTGAAGTGAAAGGCGATAACTTAGTCGTTAATGGAAGTGCTATCCGCGTAACTGCAGAAAAGAATCCTGCAGACTTGAAATGGGGCGAAGCTGGCGCTGAATATGTTGTAGAATCGACAGGGTTATTCCTTTCTAAGGAAAAAGCTCAGGCTCATATCGATGCGGGCGCAAAATATGTCGTTATGTCTGCTCCATCCAAAGATGATACTCCCATGTTTGTATGCGGAGTAAACTTGGGTTCGTATAAAAGAGGAACTCAGATTGTATCTAATGCTTCATGTACAACAAATTGCTTAGCTCCCATTGCTAAAGTTTTGCACGATAAGTTTGGTATTACTGATGGGTTGATGACAACAGTTCATGCCACAACAGCCACGCAGAAAACTGTTGATGGTCCTTCTGCCAAAGATTGGAGAGGCGGAAGAGCGGCGGCAGGAAATATTATTCCTTCTTCCACAGGCGCGGCTAAAGCTGTGGGAAAAGTGATTCCTGAGTTGAACGGAAAATTGACAGGTATGTCGTTTCGTGTTCCTACTCTTAATGTTTCGGTTGTTGACTTGACTGTTAATTTGGCAAAGTCTGCTTCTTATGACGAAATAAAAACTGCTATGAAATCTGCTTCTGAAAATGAATTGAAAGATATTCTTGGTTATACCGAGGATGATGTCGTATCTTCAGATTTCATTGGCGATGCTCGTACTTCAATATTTGATGCAAAAGCTGGAATTGCTTTAACTGATAAGTTCGTTAAAGTTGTTTCTTGGTACGATAACGAGTGGGGTTATTCCAATAAGGTTTTGGAACTTGTTGCGTACATGAAAAAAGTAAATGGATAAGCTCATAGATTAAAAGGGGTAAAAAGTTGACTACGAATGCCAACTGTTCCACAAGTGATAAAATTAATAAAGGAATAACTGGTAAGATCGCATTTACGCATGATTTCTGTGTTGAGCGGTCTTCGGTCTTACGTGGAAAACAATAATATGAAAAAAACGCTTGCAGACATTAATGTAAAAGGTAAAAAAATTTTAGTACGTGTAGATTATAATGTTCCGCTAAATGCAAGTCTTCAAATAACAGACGATAAAAGAATAGCTGCTACGCTTCCAACGATAAAATATCTTTTGAAGAAAAATGCGGCAATAATACTTATGTCGCATTTGGGAAGACCAAAAGGCAAAGTTGTCTCTGAAATGAGCTTGAAGACGGTTTCAGTTTGTTTAAGCGAACTTCTTGGGAAGCCTGTGAAATTTGTCGGCGGAGATTGTATAAGCGCTGAGTCAAAGAGAGTCGCTGCAGATTTAAAATCAGGTGAAATACTTTTGTTGGAGAATTTGAGATTTCATCCTGAAGAAGAAGGCAAAAATGCCGCGGGAGAAAAAGACAAAATCTCTATGAATGCATTTGCAAAAGAGCTTGCTTCGATGGGAGAAGTTTTTGTTCAAGATGCGTTTGGAACAGTTCACAGAGCGCATGCCTCAACTGCAGGCATCGTAAAATATGTTAAGGACGCTGCCGTTGGTTTTCTTGTTGAAAAAGAGCTTAAATTTTTGGGCGAGACCATAGAAAAACCTGTAAGACCTTTCTTGGCAATTCTCGGCGGAGCAAAAGTGTCTGATAAAATAAATGTAATAGAAAATCTTTTAAATAAAGTTGATGCAATCTTGATTGGTGGAGCTATGGCATATACCTTTTTAAAATCGCAAGGAGTAAGCACGGGAACATCTTTGGTCGAGAATGATAAACTTGAATTGGCTGATGAGCTTCTCAAAAAAGCTAAAGAAAAAAAAGTAGATTTTTTGTTGCCAGTTGACCATGTGATTACAAACAAGGTAGATTTTGTAAATAAGCAAGTTCCATCTAGCGCAGATGTAAGAGCTACTGTGGATGAGGCAATATCTGAAGGATATATGGGTGTTGATGTTGGTCCTCAGTCGATAGAAAAATTTTCAGAAGTTGTTAAGTCTTCAAAAACCATAGTATGGAACGGACCTTTGGGTATTTTTGAAATAGATGAGTTCTCAAAAGGAACTATAAAAATTGCAGAACTTGTAGCTGAAGCTACTGACGACGGAGCAATATCTGTTGTCGGAGGCGGAGATTCTGTATCTGCTGTTAAAAAAGCCGGAGTAGATAAAGAAATAAGTCATATTTCTACAGGCGGTGGCGCATCTTTGGAGTTTCTTGAAGGTAAAGAGCTTCCGGGAATAGCTGTTCTCCCAGATAAAAAGTAAAATTGTGTTTTGTTATTATTGTTAATTGGCTATAGTTTATAATGACGATAAAGTACAGATAAAAAATGTAATAATAAAATTTGACAGGTTACGTTTTTTGTGGTACGATGGGAGGGGTCGTGGGTACAGCAAACATAATATTTTTCGTTTTCAAGTTTGTACACTACATAATTTGCATCGGATTGATCGCTGTTGTTCTTTTGCAAGCAGGAAAAAGTGGAGGAATGGCTGGGATATTTGGCGGTGGCGGAACAGATCAGATTTTCAACGCTCCATCCGGCGTAGCTTTTATAAAAAAACTTACTGTTGTTATGGCTTGTATTTTTTTGTTTACGTCTTTGATGCTTACAAGAATTTCTACAAATATGAGCATGATGTCTATTGTCAATCAGCTTGCTAATGTTCCTATTAGCGCTCCGGTGGAACATGGTAAGTAAATAGTAATAGCATGTTATTGGGCTGGGGTGGCGGAACTGGCATACGCGCACGTTTGAGGGGCGTGTCCTTAACCGGATGCGGGTTCAAATCCCGCCCTCAGCATTTGTTAATGTTTTTGAGTTGTTGACGAGACAACAGTTTCAGTAGCTTTTATCTACGGTAAATATTGACAGTTCAAAGTTATCAAGTCTTGACAATCTTTAACAAGTTTAATCATCTTCTGTTTACAAATTACTTGCAATTCTGTGTTTGACAAAACCATTAAAAAACGTTACCATAGACTGGCGGTTAGTGGCTAATTTTAATTTAGTTAATAATTGTTGATGTTGGTAGTTACTGATAGCTATGACATCATAAGTGGTGGCTAATAGGTAGTCTTCCGGAGTGTGTTGTAGCTAGAGAGGCAGAAGAGATGGCAGAGATGGTTTGCTTGAGACGTTGTTAAAAGTCAATAATTCTCACCTCTTCTTCACCGCTAGACGGTGAAGGAGAGGTACTTTGTGGATGCCATAGAAGATGGTAAGAGACTTTGAATCACTCGATAGTTTATAAAATAAAAAGCTTGCGAAAGTTGCAAAAGAAGTTTTTGATATCGCTCAAGAATGCGCCCAGTCGCGTTATAAATTATGAAGGAAGGGATAAGTGAAAGGATTAGTTTTGACAATATTGTGTTGTTTCTGTGCGGTATCTGGATGTGCTGAGTTAAACTATGACACGAAACTTAGCGCAGTACAAACAGAGGAAACCATTATTCATGAAAAAATTGACACTCTTAATAGAGAATTTGACGTTGTTGATGCTGAAATAAAACTTGAACTCGAGAAAAATGATTTTAAAAATAACGAGGTTACTGTATCTGAGAAATTTCTTAATCTCAGTAAGATAATTAGTAACGCTGATAAAGCCAGAGTTGAACTTCAAAAAGCTAAGCTTAAGACCGGTAAAACAATCAAAGAATGTGTCAAATTAGCCAAAATTGATTTTGATATTTCCAAAGCTGTTATTAAAGAGGATGAAGCTCATGTTAAAGAAAGCAAGGCTTATCATAAAATTGATGAGATTGAGACAGAAATTGGAGATGCTGTAATCGATGAGAATTGTGTCAAACTAGTCAAAGCATACGTTGAATTGGCTAAAACTCAACTTGAAAAAAGCTTTGCCAAGATTAAAAGCATAAATCTTATCTTAAAAAGAGTTCGAGTTGAAACTGATGCTGTTAAAGCTAAAGGTGGAGACGTTATTGCTTACATGATTAATCACGAAAAACTTGGTATTAATGAACTGGCAAAAAACGGATATATTGCTCAAGTCATGTCTGATATTGACAAATTCAAGTTTGATATTGGCATGTACGAGCATGATCTCAAAGTGGCTAAAGCCAATGTTGAGCTTAGAAAAAATGAAGTTAAGAATGGTAAAACTATCAAAGAATATGTTAAGTTAGCCAAGCTAGAGCTTGCTATTGCTAAAAATAATGTTAAATGGTCTAAGGTTAGTCTTAAAGTTGCCGAGAGTTCTGTAAAATTAGCTGAGATTCTAACAAAAATAGATGGGGTTAGGGCAAAAACTAGCGATGTTGCAACAGACGAGAATCATGTTGAAGAAAAGAATTCAATTGAGCTCAACAAATTAAAGAAACCTTTGCCGGCATTGAGTTCTGTAAAGTCTATCTAAAATATTTGCAGACTAAAGCTGTGGCATGAGAGTGTAAAAAAGATTGTGTAAAGTTTTAAAATTAGATAAGTATTATTTATTATCTAGAAATTGAAGCATTTTTTGCGCCTGATTTTTTACAAAAAATATTGTTGCTTTAGAATAAGCATTTCTTGCATATTTTTTGGATTCAAGAAGATTTCCTGTTTTATAAGCTATTCTTGCTTGTAAAAGGTCTGTTGTAGCATAAGAAGAATTTAGTGAAGAAGCCATGTCAAGTATTTTTTTTGCATGAACAAAGTCTCCCGTCAACTCATAAAGATATCCTAGATATATATAAAGTTTAAAATTTTTTGCATCTTCCTCGATTAAGCGCAAAAGTAGTTTTTTGGCTTTTACATACTCTTTCTTATCAACATAGAACGTAGCAAGCAAGAAAATAAGCTCTTTATCTTTATTTCCTACTGTAGCCATTTCTAAAAAGTTTACAGCATCATCTATCCTATCTAAATTACGATAACAATCCACAACTTTAACAACTGTTTCTTTATTATAAGCGCTCAAATCTGTTTTGGTGTAATAATCAACAGCTTTTATATACACTCCCAATTCGTAAAAAACATCTCCCAACCCTTTTTTTGCTTCATCAGAATTATTGTTTATGGAAAGAACATCCCTAAAAGACTCCTCAGCAAGTTCGTATAAATTGCTTTTTAAAAATATATTTCCAATTTTAATTTTTACATCTATATTTTTTCTACACAGCGAGATAGCATTTCTGTAATTCTGAATACTTAGAATATAATCACCCTTTAAAGCATACGCGTTTCCAAGTCCAACATAATATTGAAATTTTTTACGTTTTGAATTTCCCTTTAAATCCAAAAGTTTTGAATATGCATCTAAGGCGCTATGATATTGGGTAGCTGTAATACTTTTATCTGCAAGTAGCTCAAGAAGTTGTATTTTTTCTTTTTTGCTACAGTCGGTATCTAGTCGTGCACAAATTTCATTGATTTCTTTTAACGACTGCTCATCAGGCGACAACACAGCGTCGTTATCAAACCCAAAAACAGGGTAATAAAATATTAACAATAGTAAAATATAAACTATAATTCTATTCAAGCAAATATTTCTCCATCATTTTATTAATTATTACTTTTTTTATGTTCTTAACAGCTCTTTTAGAAGCAACAAATCCTTTATCTATAGTTTTATGAGATCCTTTAAAATCCAGCACAGACAATGAGCCTACATCGGGATATATGACGACATCTGCCATATTTAAATTATATTGATCTAACACCATACCTTGTATGTACATTGCCTGCATTAGAGTAAAAAATACATTAGCAGTATTGTTTTTAGTTATATCTGCTGACACAGAAACAGCAATAATAACATCGGCGCCAAAAATTTTTGCAACACTTACAGGAATATTTTCCGCAAGTCCACCATCAACTAAATAACGCTGCATATATTCAACAGGCTTAAATATACCTGGAATTGTAGAACTTGCCCTTACCGCAAAAGCAACGCTTCCCTCTCTAAGCAAAATTTTTTCTCCGGTATTTAAATCGGTAGCAACACATATCAACTGTATTTTAAGTTGATCAAAACGAGTATCGCCGATGGTTTTATTAATTAAATTTTCAAGGTTTTCGTTAGAGAGAAGATTTCCATTTAAAAACATGCTTATAAGCGAAGGGTAACTATAGTTTGAAATATCTTTTATGCCAATAGTTTTTGCCAAATCGTCCAAACTATCAAAAGGCATTCCCGCACAAAAAAATGCCCCGGCTATTGATCCTATGCTTGTACCAATAACTATATCAATCGGAATATGCTCTTCGCTAATAACACGAAGAACACCTATATGTGAAATACCTCTTGCGCCACCGCCACCAAGCACCAACGCTACTTTTGGTCTCTCTCCTAGTTTTGCTAATTCAACTTTACGCCATAATACATCTATTAAAAAATCTTCTTCGTTAAAATCAGATACAGCGGCGCAAACTGTTGAAACGGCAAGAATAGTTGATATAAAAAGGGAAAATACTTTAATGTACTTTTTAATAGGAATCAAGCTCAACTCCCACAGCAAGTTCAAGATTATAATAACTTTTGTTTAAATTGCGCATTATTTTAATATCAGTCTCATTGTATTGACCATTTTTTTCAAACAACTTTGCATCAATCGCCTGCGTTCTCCAGAAATTGTACTCTAGAAGAGATTGTCTAACGCCAAGTTTTATTTCATTTTCCAATTTTGCCCTTTTTATTGTCGACTTTCTCAATATGGCTTTTTTCTGTTTTATTTTTGCAAATAATCCATCACTGTCAATTATAGGAATAGGAATATTTACAGTAAACAAAAGGCACCAATCGTTTTTATCGCCGATAAGTTTGCCATCCATTATATTGTCGCTCATCATCCCGTAAGATGCGCCAACAGAAACATTAGGATACTTTTTAATTGCCTCTAAACTAAGTTCCAATCCGTCAAGAATTTCCTGCTCCTGCGTTGCTTTTATTTCGGGTTTAAACTGATATGCAAGCAACAAACATTTGTCTAAATTGAAGTCTTTCATTTTAGGACTCAATTCACCTGATATATCAACTATTGTATTAGTATCAAGTCCTATAGCATTCAATAAGCTTAAAACTTTTCTATCGTAATTAAACTTCACTTTAGTTTTTTTTCTGATCAAGCTTTCAACTTCATTGCGCGCAAGGTGTATTTTCCCTTGTTTGGCATTTTCTATCTTTAGGCTATACAATTCTAACAGAGTTTTATAATATAAGCAGTCATTAAATATTATTTTTACATTGTTTATGACTTTGCTTTTAATAACTTCTTCTTCTTTTTTTACTCTATTCACCTCTATTTGGGCGCGTTTGTTTGTAGTTTTTAGTCTGCCACCCGTATAAATGTTTAGCCATATAGAAGGTCTGATAACGAAATATAAATCTTTTTTACCACTAGGCAAATAAGTCAAATTGCCGAACGAATCTCCCGATATTAGCACAGATTCGAGATTATTAGATTTTGACAAATTTAAATTGAGGTTAATTTTTGGAAAATATAAAGATTTTGCCTCTCTAGCCCTCTGTACGGCACACTCAAAATCTTGAGCTGATGCTAATATATCGGGGTTTATAGATAAAGCAGTCCTGACACTCGAAAATTCGGTTAAAATTCTTTCTACTGTATTTGCATATAAACTTTGCGCCGTCAATACTAAAATTAATAAAAAGATAATTCTTTTCATTTCAATTTTCGTTTAATATTTTTTATTTGACAAATAACAGATTTTCTTGAAGTCCCTCCGTAAGACATCTTTATATTCGTAATATTTTTTAAATCTATGTAGTTGAATATATCTTTTTTAAATATTGGAGAAAACTTATTGTATTCCTCAATAGAAAGTTCATTTAATTTCTTGGAATGTTTTTTGCAATATAAAACAATATCTTTAACTAATCCGTGAGCCGTTCTAAAAGGAACATTGTTTCTTGTAAGATAATCAGCTATTTCAGTAGCTGCAATAAATCCTTTTTCCGTACTTTTTAGAGTTCTTTCTTTTACAAATTTTAAACTTTTAGTCATTTCATCGATAACCTTAAGACACATTTTTACATTGTCTAAAGCGTCAAAAACAGGCGGTTTGTCTTCCTGTAAATCCCTATTATATGCAAGAGGCAGAGACTTCACTATCGTAAGAAGGGCAATTAAATCACCAAAGACTCTCCCCGATTTTCCTCTTATAACTTCAGCGCAATCAGGATTTCTTTTTTGAGGCATTATGGATGACCCCGACGTAAATTTATCATCTATCGTTATATATCCGAACTCGGGATTCATCCATAAAATCATTTCCTCGCAAAATCTGGTCAAATGTAAAGCGATTAAAGCCATGCAGAAAACAAACTCTATCGCAAAATCTCTGTCGCTTACAGCGTCTAAAGAATTTTCACTGATATTTTGAAAATCTAAAAGTTTAGCCGTATATTGCCTATCAATTTTAAAAGACGTCCCTGCCAAAGCCGCGCTCCCTAAAGGCAAAATATCGGTCCTTTTATAACAATCATAAAGTCTTTCTTTATCTCTCTGAAACATCTGCGCATATGCAAGCAGATGATGCGCCGACAAAACAGGCTGAGCAGGCTGCAAATGCGTAAAACCCGGCATTATAACATCCATAT
>NZ_JAIXMZ010000024.1:0-15062 GCF_020328025.1 Candidatus Endomicrobiellum pyrsonymphae
TTTATTTTATTATCAATAAAGCCTGAATATGTTGAGAAAATCTTTAATAATATCAAAAGATATGAATATAGGCGTATCCTAGCTAAAAATAATGTAGATTTAATAGTCGTTTACTGCACTCATCCCGTAAAGAAAATTGTTGGAGAATTAAAAGTAAAATCGGTTGTGATTAAATCCCCTGTTGCACTATGGAAACTTACGCATCAAAATGCTGGAATTGGCGAAAAAAAGTTTCATAAATATTTTAATGGTAAATCTATTGCTTATGCCTATGAAATAGAACCTGTTAAAAAATACAAAATTCATAAGGATTTAAATGATTTTGGGATATCTTTTCCGCCGCAATCTTTTATGTATATTTAAGTTTTCAAAAATACTTTATTTCATTTATCTGTAATACTAACGGTTGGTTGGGTTTAAGCATAGGCAATATAGTTCAAACCAACTGAATTTGACAGAGTCTGCTAGAATTGCATAGATTGTTTGCCAAATAACAGAGGGACAAATCAACTAAAAAATCTGACTGAGCATTTGTAAATATTGTTAAACAAATAAGTATTTACTCACTTCAACAATTTACTACCTTTAACTTTTTGTAAAATACTCATTTGCTGTATTGCTATTTTGCTGAGTTTTATAAGCCTTTCTTTAACAACACTACATTCAACACGTCAGCTTCATTGGCGTAAATGGTAAAAATTTGACTTGGCGTTAACTCAGTAGAAATAAGATTATGCCTTATAGCATCAGTATGTATACGATAATTGATTTTTGAAAGTTATCTTTTAGCTGATCGAACGAGTAGTTTCTGCTCTTGATCTTTAAGTCTTTGAAATTCTCTTATCAAGTACAATTTAAACTGCGGTGAGACCCAAGAAGTAAACTCAAAAGCTATATCTTTGTGTGCATAAGTCCCACAATATCTACCAGCCTTTGCCATTAGTCATTTTGAGTTGATCTTTTCCACCCACTGCTTCACCGAAAGTATAAATCTATTTAATCCTGCCATATTTTTAATTCCCCCGAATTCATGGGAATTAAAAATATGGCAGGATTATGCATCTCTTCCCATATACCAAGAAATTCTATGGTATTCTTGTTTTTCAACCATTTTTCTATCAGGGACAAACCACTCTCAACATTACGCACCATATTCGTGATAGAAATATAATCCTTCTCATCACATGCTGTTATAGAGTTTTATTACCTAAGTTGCTACTTGATGTAGATAAAATTCTATATACGGATGTTGATGTAATTTTTAATGATGATTTACAGGAATTGGATAAAATCGATGTAAGCAAATATTACGTGGCTGTAGCTAAATACGGTTATTCTCAAAAAAATCTTAAAAGCAAAATATGGGAGCAGTACGGTTTGTTCGATATATACGATAAATGACAGTATGTAAATGCTGGGACTTTGATACTGAATCTTAAAAAAATTAGACAAGACGGCATAGATAAAAAATAGTTTGAGCTTATCAATGAAAATTTTCCGTACCTTAACCAAGATGTAATTAATATATCTTGTGCTGATAATAAGTTGTTATTATCGAACAGTTATAATTCTAATGAGAACAGTTCCAAAATTTTGCATTATGCCGGACGTGATAATAATAAGTACGGAGGCACACCAAAATGCTGGGAGCTTTGGTGGTATTATGCTGGTCGAACTCCATTTGTTAACTGCTTCATGAAAAACGTGATGCAAAAACAACATGAAGATAGATTGAAAGTTTTGCCAAAGTGGGTTAGTAGAGTTTTTTGTTGGTTTATTCTCAAAAAAGAAGCTAGACATCAGTTTCGTAAGAAATATATGGCTGAGTACTGACACAAAAACCTATTTTAAAAGACTTTTTTGGAAGGGTTTTATAATACCGTTTTCTCAAAATTGAAGATTTTTAGAAACTAAATCAGGGAATTAAGTAAACTACAATTTAAACTTTCTAATTTGCAAGGACTGAAAAATCTCAAACACATATTGCACATTTTGAAAATTGGTATAATGAAGTTAACAGCAAAGGTTGGGTCAAAGGTTTGGCTTAAGCCAAACCTTTGGGATTGGTGTAAATTATGCGAGACGCAAAATGCAGTATTACAACAAATTTTATGCGCTTGCACAGACATTGGAATTACCCGCGCTGTCCCAAAAGCAATGCTTTTATTGAGTGTTTTTGCAGGACGGTAAAAGAGCAGTTCGTTTATAGAAATGAAGATTGTTTGGCAAATAAGAAAATTAAAAGATGGCTTTTTTGGTATAATACGCTAAAAGCGACAAGTCTTTAAATTACGAAATGCAACTTCATTGTTCGCAACTACTTTGAATTTCCTAAAATGCGCAATATGTTGTGATGTTCTACGCAAAGTTGTTTGATTTGAGTAAAATATAATATAATACTGCGGTTGGCTGTAACATAAAAACTTAGTTGAGTGGGGGAGGAATGCGATGTGTAAAGTTGTTTTAATCAGGCATGGAGAAAGCGTTTGGAATAAAGAAAATAAATTTACCGGTTGGACAGATGTTGGTTTATCGGAAAAAGGCAACGAAGAAGCATTAAAAGCTGGTGAACAACTTAAAAAAGGCGGTTTCACTTTCGATTTGGCATATACTTCAGTTCTTTCGAGAGCTATTAAGACCCTTTGGAATGTTCTTAATGCGATGGATTTGGTATGGATTCCAGTAATTAAAAATTGGAGACTGAACGAGAGACACTACGGCGCTTTGCAAGGATTAAACAAAGCTGAAACAGCTGAAAAATACGGTGAGGATCAGGTGAAAATATGGAGAAGAAGTTACAATATTCCTCCTATGGCTTTGGATAAAAATGATGAAAGATATCCCGGAAAAGACGCAAGATATGCAGGTTTGCCAAAAGGAGAACTCCCTTTAACAGAATGTTTAAGAGATACTGTGGCAAGAGTTGTGCCTTACTGGGAAAAAGAGGTTATTCCACAGATAAAAGCAGGCAAAAAAATTGTTATAGTAGCGCACGGCAATAGCTTGAGAGCATTGGTTAAATATCTCGATAATATTAGCGATAACGATATAGTGAATTTAAACATACCTACCGCTATGCCTCTTGTTTACGAACTTGATGAGAATTTAAAACCTATAAAAAACTACTACTTGGGAGATCCGGAAGCCGTTAAAAAAGCTATGGAATCAGTAGCAAAGCAAGGCAAAGTAAAGAGTAATCTGTAAAATACCTGTTTTTGGAGGAGCTTCATGAATGATACGCAAGTTTAGGTTTTTCTATCAAAATAACAAAATATGGATTATCATTGGTTCGATTGTACTTTCTCTTATAGTGCTTTCGGTATATGGTATGAGTAAAGTTGAGTCATTTCATAGAGTTATGACACTTGCAACAATACCTATACATCTCCTATTAGCGTTAGCGAGTGCGACAGCTTTTGTTTCTATGTTGACAGTTTTTCAAAAAGGCAGTTTTTCAAGCTTAAAGAAAAATAAAATTAAGACTAAAGATGTAGCGGTTTCGTTTAAAGATGTTATTGGTCTTGAATGCGCAAAAGAAGAAGCTTTAGAAGTTGTGCAGCTTATCAAAGATAGAAAACAATTACAAAAAATAGGCTGTAAAATTATCAAAGGTATTCTTTTAATGGGTCCCCCCGGATGTGGCAAAACGTTGCTTGCCAAAGCAATGGCAACCGAATGTAAAATACCGTTTATTTCAATGGCTGGCAGCGAGTTTGTAGAGATATTTGTTGGAGTGGGAGCAGGTAGGGTAAGAAGTCTTTTTAAAAAAGCAAGAGAATACGCTCGCGCTGAAGGCGCTTGTATAGTATTTATTGATGAAGTTGAAGTTATAGGAAGAGGTAGAACCTTTTCTTACGACGGTGGACAAGAAACAAACAGTACGCAAAACCAGCTTCTTGTGGAAATGGACGGTCTCGACACTCAGAAAAGTAATGTTATTGTTGTAGCCGCTACAAATGCCGACGAAGACGTTTTGGATGAAGCATTGTTAAGACCGGGTCGTTTTGATAGAAAAATTACTATAGATCTTCCAAACCTAAAAGAAAGAAAACAGCTTTTTGATTTTTATTTGAAAAAAGTGAAAGTTGCTTCTGAAGTAAATATAGACAGACTTGCAAAGAAAACTGTATATAGATCACCTGCCGATATTGAAAATATAATAAACGAAGCGGCGTTGATTGCGACGAGAAAACAGAAAAAAGCGCTTGATATGAAAGACTTGTCCGAAGCTATGGATAGAATCGATTTGGGTATGGAAACACATGTAGATATGACACCTAAGGAACTTGAGATGACTGCATACCATGAAGCCGGGCACGCAGTAGCGATGTATATAATGCATCCGACAGACGATGTTTTTAAAGTTACTGTAAAATCTCATCGAGGTTCGCTTGGACTTGTTGCTCATCTCCCTAGGGAAGAACTTCACTGTCCGGATAGGGAAAAATTAATTGCAGATATTGTGGTTTCTCTTGCTGGGTATATGGCTGAAAAAATTAAATACAATACAACAACAGTCGGCGTTTCTTCGGATTTTACTCATGCGATGGCTACAGCGAATTATATGGTGTGGCAAGTTGGCATGGGAGGAAATGGTTTAATTGGCAATTTTTTTATTTTACCCGAGGAAGAGCTGTCTCAAAGTCTGAAGGAAAAACTAAATAACGAAACCATATCGATAATGAAATCATGTTGTTCAAAAACTGAGGAATTTTTAAAGGCAAATTGGGATGCAGTTGATGCTGTAGCCAAAAAACTTGTCATAGATAAGGAATTAGATTTTGATGAGTTTGAAGAAGTAATGAAAACTGTTGGCAAGAAAAAACCTCAAGCGTAATATAGTTAAATCGCTTTAAGTTGAGCTGTTAAGTTTTAACTCCACTTTTTTCAGTGGGTTGTACCAATGTAAAGTTAGTTAACTATGGCTGGATTGCTTCGTCATTTCATCATCGCAAAGACATCGATGGCGCAATTTAAAGCGAAGCGATTTGACTATAGCGCCTGTCTTTTCATTACGTGTTGTTATGTCGTATTTCATAAAATAATGCTAGGAGTATGCGATTATTGTGAAACCTTTAAAAAATATAATGTGTTTACTCATCACCATTCTTTTACTAAATTCTTGTGGAGTAACGTATCCTAAAGAAGATCTTATTTCGGGTTTGGAAAAACTTGTAAAAAAAGAATGCAATCAAGATTCAAAAGCATCTATTGTCGGCAAGACTTTATATTTGGATATGCAGCTTGATGGATTGACATCTAAAGATCGAGAAACGGTTTTGCAGGCAATGCATAAAGTGTTTGTTGCAGCATTTGCGACAGTTAGAGTTATTTTAAGTAGCGATTCAGATATAAAGTATATGGTTACGACAACTTACGATCCGAGCAAGAATACTGTTTTCAGAATAGTTCGTAGTATCGATGATGTAAAAAGTTCTTATTATGGGCGTATATCGCATTCTGATTTTGAATCAAGAAATCTTTTAGAAATAGTGGGACCGTCTGTTGCTGCAACTACGATAGACGACAGACATGATATAACTGAAGGTGAATACGTAGGCAGATTACTTGTCTCTCAGATGAATATGATGTCAAGAACCAATCCTATGTTTGGTGCTTTAATCTCAATGTTGCAGTTGCAGTATGTTGGAATAGACAGTAGAACTTTAATCTTGTTGGTTGCCGAGGCGGCTGTTATTAATGCTCGGGTTGTTCCTACGATTAAAAATATTTTACACGATGAACTTCAAACATATTCAAAAAAGTATAATGATCCTTTTGATGAGATAAAAGTGATTACATTTAAAGGTGAAACTGTAATGAGAGTGTCGTTATAAAGTTAGTTGACCATAAAATCATGACTAAAATATTAAAATTTATAGAAAAGAGAAAATCATGTTAGCGGAAAAATATGTAAAAATTAATTATAAATCTTATGACGATTTTATAGAAAATTGTAAAATCCATGTTACTGAAAACTTCAATTTTGGATTTGATGTTGTTGACGAAATTGCAGATACTAATCCAGATAAAAAAGCCCCATTGTGTGGTGTAATCCCAAAGGAGAAGAAAGAATATTTACTTTTGGGGATATAAAAAAGTAAAGTAGTCGAGCGGCAAATTTTTTCAGTCTTTGGGTATTAAAAAAGGCGATGCTGTAATGATGATTGATGATGTTGAAAAGGCGTTATGAATATTGGCATTGTGCTATTGCGCTTCACAAGCCAGGTGCTTTGATGATTTCGGCAACGCATCTTTTGACTGTAAAAGATATAGAGTATTGAGTAAAAGCTGTTGATGTAAAATTATTATTGCGGTGGCAGACAAACGAATTACAGATGTCGTTAACGAAGTCAGAAAAGATTTGTCCAGTTTTGAAAACGTAATTTCTGTTAACGGTAAGATTGACGGTTAGATTGAATATTCAAAAGAAATTGCAAAATTTTCAGATATTTTTAAAAGACCAACAGACTTACGGACAACTACCGCAAATAATAAATCTTCGTTGTATTTTACATCGGGAACTACTGGCATGCTTAAGATGATTTATCATGATTTTGCATACCCATTGGGTCATATTTTAACCGCAAGATTTTTGCAAAATTTAGATGATAGTAGCTCACATCTTACGGTAGCCAATATGGGTTGGGCTAAAGCTTCTTGGGGCAAATTGTACGGACA
Source organism: Candidatus Endomicrobiellum pyrsonymphae (assembly GCF_020328025.1). Classification (NCBI taxonomy): domain Bacteria; kingdom Pseudomonadati; phylum Elusimicrobiota; class Endomicrobiia; order Endomicrobiales; family Endomicrobiaceae; genus Candidatus Endomicrobiellum; species Candidatus Endomicrobiellum pyrsonymphae. The sequence goes on from NZ_JAIXMZ010000024.1 coordinate 6,682, forward strand.
GTGGTTATGTGATTCTTGCGTTTTTATTTATGACTATGAAAGATTTGAACCGTATGATTTGATGGAAAAAATAACTAGGTATGGCGTTACTTCGTTTTGCGCTCTGCCGACGATTTATAGACATATAATAAAAGAAAATTTTTCTAAGTACGATTTATCAAAATTAAAAGAAGTTTTTTACAGATTTAAAGAAATGACGGTGCTTGAAATAAAAGAAGGTTTTGGTCAGACTGAGACAGTTATTCTTGCGGCAATTTTTTCGTGGATGAAGGTAAAACAAAACCAGGATCTATTGGTAAACCACCGGCAGGTTGAGATATAGATATTGTTAATCCTTGCGAACGTCAGGAGGGGCATCTTATAATAAGGACAGGAAAACAAAAACCAGCAGGTTTGTTTTTGAACTATTACAACAAGAATGATGATATGACAAAAACGCTTGGAACAATGGCATATATGATACAGGAGATGTATCATACATATAAAGATGAAGAAGGATGCATTTGGTTTGTTGGGCGTTCTGACGACATTATAAAAAGTTCAAGTTATAGAGTTGGGCATTATGAAGTTGAAAGCGCTTTGATGGAACATCCTTGCGTGTTGGAATGTGCAATAACGGGAGTTCCTGATGAAATAAGAGGAGCTGTAATAAAAGCTACCGTAGTTCTTACAAAAGAATATCAGCCAAGCCCCGAGCTTGTAATAAAACTTCAAAATCATGTTAAAAAAATAACGACTCCTTATAAGTATCCTAGAATCATAAAATTTGTAAAAGAGCTTCCAAAAACGATAAGCTGAAAGATTAAAAGAAAAGAAATAAGAGAGACAAGAAATTGATGGGAGAATAAGTATGGGTATTAGAGAACACATTTTAGATTTAGCAAAAAGTGTAAAAGGAAAGGTGATTTTGCCGGAAAGTTTTGATGAAAGAGTATTAAAAGCAGCTCAGATGCTTACAAAAAATGGTATTGCTTCAGTTGTTATGCCCTCTGAAGACATAAAAGAAGTTGAGAAAATTGCTTCCGAAGCCGATATAGATTTAAGCGGTATTGAAATAATATCTATGGATATATCCCTGCTTGATGAAAGTAAAATCAAAGAATTTGTTGACGCGAGAGCAAAAAAAGGAACGATAGAACGGGATGCGTTGGATCTTTTGAAGCATCCTTTGTATTTCTCGATGATGTATTTAAAAAGTGGAAAATGCGATGCATGTGTGAGCGGAGCTGTTTATGATACCGCAGATGTTTTAAGAGCAAGTTTCTACATAATAGGAACTGCTGCAGGAATAAAAGTTGTTTCTTCATATTTTCTTATGATTCCTCCGGAAAATCATCCAATCATAAAAGAACCTATAATGTTTGCAGATTGCGCCGTAAATCCTGATCCCAATGCTCTGGGATTAAAAGACATTGCAATATCCACTGTCGGCAATTTCAAGAAACTTTTCCCTGGAAAAAAGGCAAATGTTTCGATGCTTTCATTTTCAACAAAAGGTAGCGCTGATAGTAAAGTTTTGGCAAAAGTTATAGAAGCGACGAACATCGTAAAAACTTATTTTGCGGGTCAATCAAATGTTAACGTTGACGGGGAACTTCAATTTGATGCTTCCGTTGTTTCGTCAGTAGGCAAGAGAAAAGCTCCGGGTTCTGCGGTCGCGGGAAACGCAAATATTTTGGTTTTCCCTGATTTAAACGCGGGAAATATCGGCTATAAAATTGCTGAAAGATTTGGCGGTTTTCAGGCATTGGGACCTATAATTCAAGGGCTTGCTCTTCCTGTAAGCGATTTGAGCAGAGGTTCTAGCGCAGAAGACATATATCTTATAGCTGCTATAATGCTTTTGAAATAGTAGTTCAGAAGCAGACAACAAAAGTGTATTCACACCAACAATATGTCAACTAGATTGTCTCCGAGAAATCGGCTCCGTTTTACTTGTACTTAACAGAGATTCCCATTTGCATGATAACAGCAAAAAACACGCTGAATAAAACAGCATCAACGTTAATTAGCTGCGATTCTTATCGTTGCGCATTTCTGTTTTCTTTTGGTTGTTAAAATTTTTACGTCGTCAACACCTTTTTTCAAAAGAGTTTCTCTTGTTGTTTGCATAGCAAGCTCGGGAGTGTTGTGATGTTCGCTTATATGGGCAAGAAACACATATTTTAAACTATCTTTGTTTGAAGACAATCTTTTTATTTCACAAACAGCGCCAGCGGCGTCCTCGTTTGACAAATGTCCCCAATCGCTTATTACCCATCGTTTATTATCATAAGGTCTAAAACTATCGTCTAACATCATTCTGTCGTAATTTGATTCTATTACCAGAATATCGCTGTCAACTAAATTTTTTATAATTTTATCGCAAATTTTTCCAGTGTCAGTTACATATCCTACTTTGTATTGTTTCGCATTAGTTACATACGAAAAACTAAACCCTATCGCGCGGGAAATATTTGTGTCTTTGTGATAGACATCAAAATATTTAACGTCAATATCTTTAATCCTAGAATTTTCATAAAAAGTCGCAGTAACGCATTCTTCAAGTTTATTGCCGTATTTTCTGAAAATATCTCTAAAAATATCTTCGTGCAGATAGATAGGAATATTATTTTTACGCAACAGTCCCAAACCTGATGCGCTTATGTGATCCATGTGGGCATGCGTTATAACTACTGCTGTTAAACTTTGAAGGGCTATATCCAAACTGCCGAGATTTTCAACTATATATTTGGCGCTACATCCACAATCGATTAGAATCGCGGTTTTTTCAGTCCATATTACAGAACAATTTCCGCTCGATCCACTTGCAAGAATACAAAAATTTAAACTCAAAGTTCTTTTGCCGCCTTTTCTATTGTTTTAACTGCCAAATCTACTGCAGCATTTATATCTTTCATGTTAAAAACAGAAGTTGGAGCGTGAACATATCTTGTAGGAATGCTTAATATTCCCGTAAGGATTCCATTCCTATTTGTATATACTACAGCTCCATCAGTCATACCGCCGTCAATTATATCTATCTGATAAGGAATTTTATTTTTTTTCGCTGTGTCAACCATAAGTTTGCGCACTTTTTGAGATACTATGGTCCCTCTGCCGGAAGCTTCTATCATTGTTATTGCAACTCCTCCTCCAAGCTTTAATGCAGAAACCTTTTCTTCAATTCCTGGCATATCTCCCGCTGTATTAGTGTCTATTATGAGCGCAAAATCAGGATTGAGTTTAAATGAAGACGTTTTACCTCCCTTTAAACCGACTTCTTCCTGAGTAGTAGCGCATGCGTAAACCTCAGCATCTAAGTTTTTTAGTTGAGAAAGAGTTGCCATAATTTTTGTCATAGCATAGCAGCTTATTCTGTTATCTGCCGCTTTTCCGTAACAAAAATCGCCGTTCAATACGCCCGCGCTAGGTTCAAAAATTATCTGATCGCCGACGTCTAAAACTTTTAATACTTCTTCTTTTGAGGATCTTCCTATATCTATAAACATATTTGTATATTTTATTGGTTGCTTTGCTTCTTCTGCAGTCATCAAATGAGGCGGTTTTGCGCCTATGATTCCTGTTATGTGTTCCCCTTTTTTGTTAATAATTTCTACTATTTTCCCCGGAAGAATAGAATCGTTTATTCCGCCGACTTTAATGAAGTAAATGTATCCTGTTTCAGTGATATTTTTTACAACCATTCCTATTTCGTCCATATGGGCGGCGATCATTATTTTCTTTTTGCCTTTTCCCGTTCTGCCTATAACGTTTCCGAAGTTATCGGTTTCAACGTTGGCGCATACCCTGGAAAGAGCATTTGTCATAATATTTGCAACGTTTTCTTCATATCCGGAAATACCGTCTGACATTAACAAATCTTTTAGCAATTTTTCCATTTTCTCCTCCGCTATAATTTTTTAATCTGGACGAATGTATGAGTATTATACATTTTTTAAAATGGGAAATATCAATAGACTGCGTAAATACCACATCAGGCTTCAACTGCCACCCCTCGACTAAAACATTCGATGGCAGGCTGCTAAGGAAGAATGACTTATTTTTAAAAAAGGAAAGTAAAGACACGGCGGTAAATTCCTCTTTCACTGAAAGGGGTGGTAGCGAAGTTGCTGGGGTATGATGATTTGACAAAGGTATTAATAATTTTTGTATAATGCCGAAAATCTCATAAAAAAGAAAATTTAAAATGAAAAAAGTAAATGTTATTGTATTGTTGTTTATCGGATTGTTATTTGGATATTCGTCTTTGTTCGCACAGTCGATTACTAAAAATCTTTTTAAAATTGAAAGAAATAAAAATGCAAATGTTGTTATGTATGACGTAGTATTAGGCAACGATGGCAGTATAGATAAAACTCATCCCATGGACGTATATTGGTTGATGAATGCGACTGACGGTCAGCGTGAAGAAATTTCTGCGTTTGAAAAAAAAGCCTATGGATATTCTATAACATATAACGATGGCGGATATTATGATTTAGTTTTGAAAGCGATTAAAGACAGACCTATAAAAGTTGTTACGATAGAAGGTGAAATTAAGCCTGAGATAAGAGTAAACGATAAAACGGCATATCTTTCCAAGGTATATGTTTTTGCTAATAATGATTTTATACCCAAAGTACAATATATTATTCTAACGGGAACGGACGTAGATACTGGTGATCAGGTCGCTGAAAAAATCAACAAAAATAAATAGTTTTTAAATGGGAGTAATAAATGTTGTATAACTTGGCGCAGGTGCTTTTCAATGGAAGGTTTTAGCAAATGGCAAACTTGAAATCAGTATTTTATGCAAGCGTAGGACTAGCATTGAGAGGCAAGAAAAAGGTCGAACAAGTTGCAAAGAAATTTGTAAAAGAAAATAAATTGGAAGCTATTGAAGGAAAAAAGTTTATCGATGAAGCTGTAAAACACGCCGAAGCTACAAAAAACGAATTATTCAAGAAAATTAACGAAATGGTAAAAGCAACGGTTGACAAAATAGAGTTAATAACTCATATAAGAAATAACCAATCTAAAAAAAGAAATACGCGGTATTGCAAAAATCTGTGCAACGCTAAGAATGTTTATAAGGTTAAAAATGCAAAAAAGATTGCATCAAACAAAGTAAAAAAACAAAAATAAACAAACAGAAAAACCTTCAAAGCATGATGGCAATTTTTATTTGTGATTTTCGTCGAGAGGTTGAGTGGCAATTTCTAATGTTGTCGCAAGGAGTCTTTGTTGTTCCAGATCGTCAAGCAGTAAAGAAGTTAAAGCTTTTGCAACTTCTTCTTCTTCAAAAGCGATGCCTGATATGCCTATTTGTTTTAAGTTTTCTTTGTGGTCTAGAAAACGAGCTCTTACAAGTATGCGTGTTTTGGGATTTAATGCCGAAGCGATAGAAGCTGCTTCAAGCGTTAAGGGTAAAGAAGGTATTGTAATAATCAAATAGTCAGCGCTTTTAATGCCTGCCGCGAGTAAGATCTCTTTTTTCGATGCATTCCCGTAAATTACAGCTTGTCCCTGCGAACTCAAGCTATTCACCGTATCAATATTCGTTTCAACAATAATTGGGTTTACGCTTTGCTCTATTAGCGCTTTCGTCACTGCTTTACCTGTGGGTCCATAACCTACGATCACAGCTGTTTTTTGTGTAAGATATTCTTCTGTTGGGAGTAAATTTTTTGCTATTTCTTTATTTTTGTTAAATTTTATTCCTTTTCTGTCAGCAAAAAAGTTTAATGTTTTCCATAATTTTGGCTTAGAACGCAGAATTTTTTCTGTTTTAGGCATAGCCTTAAATATCGTCGGATTTAAAGTTATTGATACAATTGCGCATACCACTATTGCATTGTAAACAACGTCATCCGCAAGATTTAAACGTTTTGCTTCCTGTGCCAATATAAAAGAGAATTCTCCAACTTGAGCAAGACCTGCGGCAACTGTCAGGGCTGTTCTTGTAGAATACCCCAACACAGAAACCACAAGTAACGCGGTTAAAGGCTTAATCAATAAAACAATAATGAGACATGTACATATAAGTAGTGGATGCTCCACTACGAATTTTAAATTAAGAAGCATGCCTACAGCGAGAAAAAATAAAACCGCAAAAGCGTCCCTTAAAGGTAGGATATCGGCGCCTGCTTGATGGCTTACCTTGCTCTTTCCGACAACCATACCGCCTAAAAATGCGCCTAAGGCAAATGATGTTTGAAATACAGTGGCGGCAATAATCGCAGTTGCAAAAGCCACAACTAAAACTGTAAGCGTAAAAAGTTCTTGAGAACGTGTTTTTACAATTTTTGACAAAAGCCATGGAACAAAAAATCCACCAACCTTCATCACCAAAATCCATAACATAACAATACGTACTAAAGCAATTCCTACGGCCTTAAGTATTTCTATACTTCCGGCTGTAGCGCTTGAATTGTACAATATCATTGAAATGCTCGGGAGGATAACAAGTATTAACACTGTTAAAATATCTTCTACAACAAGCCATCCTACTGCTACGTGTCCATGTACAGTATTCACTGTATCGTTATCTTCTAAAACCCTTAAAAGGACGACAGTGCTTGCTACAGCCAGTCCGAAACCCAATATTAGGGCTGATTTTAACTCTAGTCCTAGCGATGTGCCAAGCAGTACTCCAAAAATTGTCGCCACTGTACTTTGTACAATTGCACCGGGGATGGCAACACCTTTGACAGCTACAAGATCATCCATCTTAAAATGTAGTCCCACACCAAACATTAAGAGGATAACACCCGCTTCGGAAAGTTGAAATGCCAAACCGTAATCTGCTACAAATATAGGAGAAGCGGGACCTATTAAAAATCCTGCTAAAAGATATCCAACAATAGAAGAAAGTCCTAGCTTTTGCGTTATAAAGCCGAACGTAAGAGCGAGACCAAAACCTATCGCCATAATTTCAAGTAATTGGTAATCGTGCATTTAAAACCGCCTGAAAATCTACAATATTAAGTTAGTTGAATGGGTAACATTATAACATATAATTCGAATTATACGCACCTGTCAAATCATTAAAAAAAGACACATAAGAAGGGATAGAGGCCCTAAACGTAAAAGATAGATATGCGAAGAATGGACAAAGAGATATTTCATAAATGTAATAGATGTAAAATCAAGGGTTGCATTTTCACAAGCGTATACACAAGTGTATAAAAGTTAAGTAGCGCAAATGCAAAAGACTTTTTAGTAAAAATAAACCGAGTAAGTCCGTTTGAAATAAAACATATCCAAACAGATAATGGGTCAAAGTTTTACGGATTGTTTGATGAGGAGTTGAAAGATAAAACAATCGCGCACTTTTGGAATTATCCAAGAAGTCCAAATAGCAATGCTTTTATACTTTCATATGCTAGAACAACTCTTAAACGAATATGACGACGATTTGAACGATGGATATAAATATAATCAACAGTCATTTGATTGATTATTTACTTTAGTATAACATAAAAAGATATCACAAAAATCTTGATTTTGTTTTGCTTTTAGATTTTGCTACAACATAAGATCTTTCAGCTCGCCTTTAGAAAAATCCATTGCGTTACGAGATACTACGGAGGTTTGACAAGGGTGCTAATCTTTTTGTACGATCAGCGGGTCGCTTGTTCCGCGAGTTCTTCTTTCCTTTTGATTGTTACGAAAACCAACAGCATTAGATGTGATAGGGGGGGGTGTGGCAGAGAGGTCTAATGCACCAGACTGTAAATCTGGCGGGCTTGCCCTTCGGTGGTTCAAATCCATCCGCCCCCATGCCAAATTATTTGCGGGAGTAGCATAGTGGTAGTGCTCCAGCCTTCCAAGCTGGTCATGCGGGTTCGATTCCCGTCTCCCGCTTTGAGCTTTTGTATGACTTGTTTTCCGAGAAAGTGCCGAGGTGGCTCAGTGGTAGAGCACCTCCTTGGTAAGGAGGTGGTCGCGGGTTCAATTCCCGCTCTCGGCTATTCCTACACAAAACGAAGAATTCGTCTAAGACTTAAAAATTGTATGCTTGTAGGACGATAAACAGCTCAAATCTCAAACATTCTTGTAGTATCTAAAACGCTATGTAAAAACATAACTCGTTAGCAAAATAATCGCAAATCATTTTAACGTATTTTCTATATCCTTGCCAAAACTTAGATTTGAAATTGTGACTAATTTCTCTTCATCTGTATAGTGGTAATACATTCGTTCTGTCATCGCAATACTTGCATGACCTACTATTTCACTAATCTTTTTTACAGATTGTCCCGAATTAATAAGCGTAGTTATGAATTTATGTCTAAGACTATGAAATGAAAAGTTGTCGCTTAATATTTTTCTTTTATGCTCTGCGTTGATTTTCTTTTTCAGTTTTATAAACATTGATGATAAGACCTTCTCATCAA
>NZ_JAIXMZ010000113.1:0-3442 GCF_020328025.1 Candidatus Endomicrobiellum pyrsonymphae
CCAGCACCGGGCAGGCGTCAGACCCTATACATCATCTTGTGATTTCAGCAGAGTCCTGTGTTTTTGTTAAACACAGGACTCTGCTGAAATCACAAGATGATGTATAGGGTCTGACGGCCGCCGTTTACTGGGGCTTAAGTTCAGAGCTTCGCTTCAAGAGCTAACCCCTCCCCTTGACCTTCCAGCACCGGGCAGGCGTCAGACCCTATACATCATCTTGTGATTTCAGCAGAGTCCTGTGTTTTTGTTAAACAGTCACGAGGGCCATTTCACTGCGACCTATGTTGCCATAGGCACCCCTTATCCCGAAGTTACGGGGTCAATATGCCGAGTTCCTAAACGAAAGTTATCTCGCGCGCCTTAGGATTTTCACCCCACCTACGTGTGTCCGTTTGCGGTACGTTTACCCTTAGCACAGGTGTCTGGGTTTTTCTTGGCTCCCCATACAGTCAGTTCCTCGGGTTGCCCCAAGTCCTCCTCCTTGCGGAGAAACATCCACTTCCAATCGGATGATGACCTACTGAAAAGCGTAGCCAAACACATTATGCGCGCTAAGGATAGTTCCGGAATATTAACCGGATACCCATCGCCTACGCCTTTCGGCCTTGGCTTAGGATCGACTGACCCTGAGCAGACGAACTTTACTCAAGGAAACCTTAGGTTTTCGGCGGAGAAGATTTTCACTTCTCTTATCGCTACTTATTCCGACATCCTCACTTCCTGAAGCTCCAGCACTCCTTACGGTATGCCTTCAGCGCGACAGGAACGCTCCTCTACCACTCTATTAATTACTATAGAATCCATAATTTCGGTAATATGCTTGAGCCCCGGGTGTTTTCGGCGCAGAATCACTTGACTAGTGAGCTATTACGCACTCTTTAAAGGATGGCTGCTTCTAAGCCAACCTCCTAGCTGTCTAGGAAATTCCACATCCTTTACCACTTAGCATATATTTTGGGACCTTAATTGATGGTCTGGGCTGTTTCCCTTTTGCACGTGAAGCTTATCCCACACGTACTGACTCCAGAGAAATACGTCAGAGAATTCGGAGTTTGGTTAGCATCGCAAAGTGGGTTACACCCGCTAAACTATCCAGTGCTCTACCTCTCTGATTTAACACTCCAGGCTAGCCCAAAAGCTATTTCGAGGAGAACCAGCTATCACCAAGTTAGATTGGCCTTTCACCCCTATACCCAGCTCATGCAAGACCTTTTCAACGGTCGACGCTTCGAGCCTCCTTCCCCGATTAAAGGGAATTCACTCTGTCCAGGCATAGATCACTTGGCTTCGGGTCTAATGATAGGTACTATTCGCCCTTTCAGACTCGCTTTCGCTACGGCTACTTAATACGCGTTAACATAATAATTAACCTCGCACCTACCAATAACTCGCCGGATCATTCTTCAACAGGCACGCTCTCAGCCATTCCGGTCACTTGCGCTTCCGGCATAAGCCTCGAACTGCTTGTATGCATACAGTTTCAGGTTCTATTTCACTCCGCTCCCGCGGTTCTTTTCGCCTTTCCCTCACGGTACTGGTTCACTATCGGTCTAAGACTTGTATTTAGCCTTGGAGGGTGGTCCCCCCGGATTCCCACCAGATTTCACGTGTCCGATGGTACTTAGGATACCGCTTCGAGTCAAAAAGTTTTCATTTACAGGACTTTCACCTTCTATGGTCGGGTTTTCCAAACCCGTTCGATTAACTCTCTGATTGGTAACTCTACTTACGCGGTCCTGCAACCCCGCTGTGTAAACACAACGGTTTAGGCTTCACCGATTTCGCTCGCCACTACTTTCGGTATACTCGGTTGATTTCTTTTCCTCCAGGTACTGAGATGTTTCACTTCCCTGGGTTGCCTTCCTCGATGGATACTATAGATTACTCCATAGTGGGTTACCCCATTCGGAAATCGCCGGATCAAAAGTTGTTTGCACCTCCCCGACGCTTAACGCAGCTTACCACGTCCTTCTTCGACAGTCTTAGCCAAGGCATCCACTATATGCACTTAATAGCTTGGTCACATTATCTCATCTCTCTCGAAATGTTAAACATGACTTACTAATCGTACCACATTGTTTCAAAAATTAATTTGAAGACGCTTGATTTACCTTACAACTATTAAGTTTTCAATGAACAAAACAACCACTTCATATGTAACCAGACCTGACCAAATGAACGCTAATCGCTTTCACGATTTGCAACGACATTAAGTGTCATCTGAAGCCACCGCTTTATGTGGAGATAGTCGGGCTTGAACCGACGGCCTCCTGCTTGCAAAGCAGGCGCTCTCCCAGCTGAGCTATATCCCCATTTTACCAACAACTGCCTCTATAAAAGCAGACTGTCAAACTGTTGGTGGGCCTATGTGGAGTTGCACCACAGACCTCACCCTTATCAGGGGTGCGCTCTGACTAACTGAGCTATAGGCCCGCTTAAACAACTACTCACTTACGCCCGCTTAAAGATATAGCCTACAATCAAGCCAAGCAACTCCACATTAGCGCATCAACATAAAGCTGTTTGACAGTAATAACTACCACTTCAGCACACAAAACAACTAAACAACACGCAAATAAACGCCCCGCAAAAGAAAGACAATTCCGAACGCTGTAAATCAAGAATCGACCGTTAACATCCCGCTTTAAGCAAACTTAAAACGTATGTTTACTCCCTAGAAAGGAGGTGATCCAGCCGCACGTTCTCGTACGGCTACCTTGGCCGGCTTTTAGGGATTTGCTCCACCTTGCGATATCGCTGCCCTCTGTACCGGCCATTGTAATACGTGTGTAGCCCTGGACATAAAGGCCATGATGACTTGACGTCGTCCCCACCTTCCTCCATTTTATCAATGGCAGTCTCCTCAGAGATCCTGTATTGCTACAGGTAACATGGGATAAGGGTTGCGCTCGTTGCGGGACTTAACCCAACATCTCACGACACGAGCTGACGACCGCCATGCAGCAGAGGTGCTGCATGGCTGTCGTCAGCGATCCTGTATTGCTACAGGTAACATGGGATAAGGGTTGCGCTCGTTGCGGGACTTAACCCAACATCTCACGACACGAGCTGACGACAACCATGCACCACCTGTCACCCCTGTCCCGAAGGAAAGGCGCGTCTCCGCGCCGGTCAGGGGGATGTCAAGCCCTGGTAAGGTTCTTCGCGTTGCTTCGAATTAAACCACATGCTCCACCGCTTGTGCGGGTCCCCGTCAATTCCTTTGAGTTTCAGCCTTGCGGCCGTACTCCCCAGGGCTTGACATCCCCCTGACCGGCGCGGAGACGCGCCTTTCCTTCGCTTGCTCCCTCCTTGCGGTTGGGTCACAATCTTCGGGCGCTTCCGGCTCCCATGGTGTGACGGGCGGTGTGTACAAGACCCGGGAACGTATTCACCGCAACATTCTGATTTGCGATTACTAGCGATTCCAACTTCATGCAGG
>NZ_JAIXMZ010000025.1:0-14753 GCF_020328025.1 Candidatus Endomicrobiellum pyrsonymphae
GGGAAAATAATCTGTCTGTTTGATGCAACAATATGGCGAAAATGGCAGGATGTTAAGAGGTGATTGCCTCTTAACATCCTGCCATTTTCGCCATATTGTTGCATCAAACAGACAGATTATTTTCCCGCTTCTAGAAACCCCTCCCCCCTATCTCCGTTACCACAGTCTCCACTAAATTCACCACCATCTGCTTACCCACATTCTGCACCTCTCTCAACGCCTTCTTACATTCCTCGTCGTTGCCTATGGCTGACTTGGAGGTGATAAAGGCGACGGTGAATTTGCAGAGGCCGAAGACATTTAGTTATTATCTGTGTATGGCGGAGGCGTTGCTGGAGCAGCTGAGGGAGTGGGCGAAGGGGGAGGGGTTTCTAGAAGCGGGAAAATAATCTGTCTGTTTGATGCAACAATATGGCGAAAATGGCAGGATGTTAAGAGGTGATTGCCTCTAGGAGCGGGAAAATAATCTGTCTGTTTGATGTAGCAATATGGTGAAAATAGCAGAAAGCTAAGGAAGGAATGATGGTGGCGTTGAAAACAGATTTGGGGACGAGGAAAATGTTGTAGGAGAAGTTTTAGTCGAAGAAAAAGTTGCAATCTTTGTACTAGTCTGAAAAGTCTTTGCAGTTCGGGTTTTACATTAAAAAGAAGAAACTTGCGAGCACGCTTGAAATATGCTCGTAAATTTCTTTTTTATTATCACCAATAATTGAGTATTGTTTTACAACAGGCTTGTATTCCGCCACAGACACAGCGCAAATAAATAAAGAAATCGTCAAAATAAAGATTCTAAAACCTTTCGTTTTTATAGATTCCATGATTTTCAGATTTAATATTATAGGGAATTTTTTCGTAAATTTTGGTACAATGATGGCGTAAAGAAAGATGCCAAAAATGATAAAGTGTTCAAATTTGAATCTTGGTGATTTGTAATTGTAGTTCTGCAAGAATTTTTGGTACTTTTGTTTCACTTGACAAAAGCACGAAGGGACGATGCAACAAATAAAAAATATGATAAAAAAACTACACGCCTATATTATTAGAGAATTTTTTTGGTCTTTTCTTCTTGGAGTTTTAATTTTTTCATTACTTCTCATTTTAAATCTTGTATTTGAATTTATGGATTTATTCCTTTCAAAAGGAGTTGCTGTTTTTCTTGTTTTAAAATTGTTTGTTTTTTGGCTTCCAAACATTTTAACGCTTGCTATACCAATGGCTGTACTTTTTGGAATATTGCTTGCCTACGGAAGACTCTCGTCAGACAATGAAATTACAGTAATGAAATCTTCAGGCTTAGATTACAAAACGCTCACAATGCCTGTAACAATTTGTATTTGCGTAGTGTCTTTCTTTCTCCTGTTCTTTAATCATTTCTTGGCCCCGGTAATAAATGCCCGCTATAAATCGCTCACTGAAGAAGTAATGACAAAAAGACCTCTTGTTAGATTTAATGAAAAAGCAATAACGGATATTGGCGAATACCATATATGTGCAAACAAAGTTGACAATAATAACAACTCTTTGTATGAAATGAGCATATACAAATTCGGAGACAACTCAACCTCAAACGAAGGGACTGAAACAAAAAATATTTTGCCACAAAATGATAAAGGTTCTTGGCGTATAACCGCTTCCTTTGCAACAGTAAAAGCTTACGAAAACTGCATGCAACTTACCATGCATCGAGGCTACTGGCAAAAGGCGCATCCAGAAAATTTAAACGCCATGTTGCATATGACTTTTGAAACTTACGTTTTTTCTATACCTTTGGACGTTGTTGTTAAAGAAGACGGTTTACTGCCAGCGGCAATACAATCGCATAAATTACTTAAAACTATAAAAGAATCTAAAAAACAAGGTCTTGCCACTACAGCTTACGAATGCGAAAAAGATTATTGGTACCGCTGGATTTTTGCTTTTGCGCCTTTTGCTTTTGCGCTTGTTGCGCTACCCATAGGAATGATGGTAGGGAAACATGGAAAAGCCATGGGCTTTGGAGTGAGTTTTGCTGTTATTTTAATTTATTATACGCTACTTATACTTTCCACTAAGTTAGGAGAGAAAGAATATGCCCCTATTGGAATTGTATTGTGGATACCAAACTTTGTAATTACAATAATTGGAACAAGTTTATTTATAAAAATGGTAAAAAAATGATAAAAATTCTTTACAAGTATATTATTAAAACATTTACAAATATTTTTATGCTTACTGTATTGGCTTTTTCACTTGTGGTGGCAATGTCAGGGTTGTTTGATAATATAAGCAATAACTTTTATACGAAATACAAACCTTCTTTTGATTTAATAATCTTACATTTAATTACAAATCTTCCGGAATGGCTTATGCAGGGTCTGCCTATAGCAACTCTCTTGGCTTTATTATTTTCACTCGGAAATCTATCAAAGAGGAATGAAATTACAGCAATGAAAGCCGCAGGAATAAATGTGTGGCGAGTTATTTCAGTGTTTCTTATAATGGGAGTTATTATAGGGATAGGAGATTTTGCAACAAGAGAATTTGTTGTCTCTAAAACAAGTTTTTATAATGAAATAGTAAAAAAGGAAAAGATAAAAAAAGAGGAGATATTGATTGTAACAGATTACTACAATCGAATAGTTTCTCTTCCAGACAATGCCAGAATGACAATAGGTCACCTAGATACGCAGGCAAATACAATGAAAGATGTTGTGATGGAAAAATATAACGCTAATTTCGAAATACAACGTCTTGTTTTAGCTAAAGAAGCGGTCTGGGAAAACGGAGCGTGGATTCTAAAAAATGGCGTTATGAGAGATTTTGACTCTTATTTTTGGAATGAAATTTATTTTAAAGACTGTAATTCAAATATATCTATGACACCTGAAGACATGACAATAAACACAATAAAAGAAGAGCGTTACGACGCAATGAATATATCTGAATTTAAAAAACATATAAATCAGCTAAAAACTTTTGGTCAAGCGGCAATAAAACCAAGAATTATTTTAAACACGAGATTTGCATCTGCTTTTTCTCATGTTATAGTAATGATGATAGGCATACCATTCGTAATTGGATTTGGAAGCAAACTAAATAGAATATTAAACTTTACACTGGCTTTAGGCGCAGTATTTGTTTTTTGGGGAATACAAGCAATAGCAAGATCGCTGGGTGAAAATCTTATACTTTCGCCAATTATTGCCGCTTGGCTTCCATGCATTATATTCTCAACAATAGGCATTTATCTTCTAATTGAAATAAAGAAATAACTGTATAAACATATCACATTAACTGTCAACTTGTGTGATAACGCTTTTTGGCAGTTTTGTCAAGCATAGAATTGTAAGCAATTTGTAAGCTCTCATTGCAAATCAACAACAGAACTATTACATTTATTGTACACAATTTTACTGCATAATCAAACTAAAAAAATGTTATTTAAACTTTAAAAACAAAACTTGTTTAACTTGGTTTGAAAGGAAAGCTATTGATTTTTCTTTTTGTTTTTGTGTTAATGTAATTAAATATTTGAGTTTATGTTTAAAAAAACTATAGCAGTAAGTATTACTATTGTTGTCAATTGTGTTGTCTTCGTGTGGTTGTAACTCCTAAACTTGCTTCTATTTCTGAATATGTAAATGCTTTGTTTGAAATTCAGTTGTCTTCTTGTCCTGTCCCTTCGGAAGCTTGCCTTAAAGCTCAGGAGCAAGATCCTAAACGTCTTAACACTGGTCTTTGGGAGGATTGCTTTAATTCTGAGTTGTCTTGCCCTGAAGGTAAGGTAAGGAGTCTTTCCTTAAAACTCATGTGGATTGTTTTGCTCTAGTTGTTTAGTATTAATTTTGGGAGGATACGCTATGCATATACCAGACGGATTTCTAAACAATAATTTAGCAGGAGGTTTCACTGTAGGCGCATTGGGGATGCTTGGATACTGTTTGAGCAAAATTCTTAAAGCTGCAACCATTTTCACAGGAACGCTTATGGGAAATAACGGAAACTCAAACATAGGTTCCGTATCTTTTGGATTCTCTGACAATGCAAGCAAATATTTTCAAAATCTGACAATCATTGCTATTTGGGTATTCGCTTTTCAAATGTTTAATATCCCCATACAATCAGCAACATCAGCTCATCTTATTGGCGGCGTATTTGCAGCCGTATTAGCCGGTCCTCTTGAGGGTTTTGTGATAATGTCATCGGTACTTATACTACAGGGCTTATTCTTTTCTGACGGAGGAATTCTTGCGCTTGGAGCAAATATTTTCAACATGGCTTTTGTAGGCTCTTTTCTTTCATATTACATATACAAAACGTTTTTAAATAAAAATCATTATCTTGCAGTTTTTGCCGCATGCCTATTTTCAGTGCTAACTGCATCGCTTTCATGTTTAATTGAGCTTAGCATTTCAGGTACAGTATCATTTCTAACAGCATTTGAAGATATGATGAACATGCATCTCATCGTAGCTTTGTTGGAAACTGGCATAACTTTAGTGTTGCTTAAAATATTTAAAAATTTAACAAGAGATACAGATGAATAAAAAAACTTTTGTCATTACAATTCCTATACTTGTAGTTTTGCTTGCAAGTCTGTTTGCTTCCAAACGCCCCGACACATTAGAAACAATAGCAATAAATTATGGTTTTGAAGGTCAAGCAAAAGAAATATCTTCATTATTTACGGGATACTCTTTCCCTTTTATCCATAATCAATTTATGTCTTCTTTCTGCGCCGGTATAATGGGACTATTTATCATTTACGTTTTGTATAAAGTTGTTAAACGTTTTGTAAAGTAAAAAAATAAATTTGTAAAACGGACAGAATAATGAATAAAGCAAACGGAAAAGAACAAATTTTAAAATTGTTAGAACTTGTGCAAAATGGACAGATTTCCCCTGACGATGCTTTATTAAAAATGCAAGTTGCGCCGTTTGAAGATTTGGGTTACGCCAATATTGACTATCACAGAAGTTTACGGCAAGGTGTGGGCGAAATAATTTATGGGCAAAGCAAAACACCCGAACAAATTAGAGATATTCTTTCCAATATGCTTGCTAATGACTTAAACAATATTATTATTACACGTATTTCAGAACACTCGATTGATTTTTTAATTGAACAAAAAATAGATTTAGAGTACTATTCCATCGCAAAGCTTGCAATTGTCAACCGCGATAAAACAATCAAAAAAGTAGGCTCTGTTGTTGTTGCATCTGCAGGTACAAGCGATATGCCTACATGTGAAGAGGCGGCAATTACAGCTGAAGTACTAGGCAGCAAAGTTACGCGTTTGTACGACGTAGGCGTTTCCGGAATTCACAGACTATTATCCAAACAAAATACTCTTGTAACAGCGCGCGTGATAGTGGCAGTTGCAGGTATGGAGGGGGCGCTTGCAAGCGTAATAGGAGGGCTTGTGAGTTGCCCCATTATAGCCGTGCCTACAAGCGTCGGTTACGGCTCTAACTTTAACGGTTTGTCAGCGTTGCTCGCGATGTTAAACTCTTGTGCAAATGGTGTTTCAGTAGTTAATATTGACAATGGTTTTGGGGCAGGCTATATTGCTAATCGCATAAACAAAATGGAGAGCATTAAATGAAAACGCTTTTTTTAGAATGTTCTATGGGAGCTGCGGGCGACATGATAACAGCCGCATTGTTTGAGTTGCTTGATGATAAAGAAGCTTTCTTACAACAAATAAACTTCATCGGGCTTCATAATGTTAAATTATCTTCCGAATCAACAGTCAAATGCGGTATCGTAGGTACTCATATAAAGGTAACGGTTCACGATATAGAAGAAACTTTAGAGGACGAAAATATTGTAACGTCCAAATATAATCGCGTTCACTGCAGTATGAATAATCACAATCATGCGCATGAACACAATCATATAAATCTTGCCACAGTTGAAAACATTATTGCTAAATTAAATATTTCCGATAGAGTTAAAACCAACGCTTCAAATATATATCATCTAATTGCAGAAGCAGAAGCTACTGTTCACGGAAAAACTATTAATCAAATTCATTTTCACGAGGTTGGAAATATGGATGCCATAGCTGACATTGTAAGCGTATGCATATTAATGGAAACAATTTCCCCTCAAGAAATAGTTGTATCGCCAATCAATGTTGGCAGCGGATTTGTACATTGTGCGCACGGCATATTGCCTGTGCCATCGCCTGCCACAGCTTTTATATTAAAAAACGTCCCTATATACTGCAACAATATACAGGGTGAATTGTGCACGCCAACAGGAGCTGCAATTATAAAATATTTTACAACACATTTTAGACAAATGCCTCTAATGTGTATTCAAAAAATAGGTTATGGTATGGGTTCAAAAGATTTTGACACAGCAAACTGTGTCAGAGCGTTCTTAGGAGAAACAGAGAATAATGCTCCCATACAAAATGAACGGATCGTTCAACTGCAATGTAATTTAGATGATATGACGGGCGAAGCAATAGGTTTTGCTGTTGACTTACTGCTACAGGCAGATGCATTAGATGTTTTTATAACACCAATTCAAGTGAAGAAGAATCGTCCTGCAATTTTATTAACGTGTATGTGCAATGAAGATAAATCTAATTTTTTTGCAGAACTAATATTGCAACATACAACTACTTTTGGAGTAAGAAAATTTATTTGCGACAGATACGTGTTAAAACGTAATACAACAACTCAAGAAACTGTATATGGTAAAATACGCATAAAAACAGGAGAGGGTTATAACATAAAAAAATCTAAACCCGAATATGATGATGTTGCAAAAGTCGCTAATTTAAATAATATATCATTTGACGAAGTTATAAAAAACTTAAGAGAATAGAAAAAATGAAAAAAGGGATAACAAATGGCTTCTTCAAGCCTTCGGTCTTCAGAATGACAGCAACGGCGTGGATTCTTCACTTTGTTCGTGACGAAACAAGACACAAGAATTTTTTCCGTAGAGAGAAAAAAATGACTACAAAACAAAAATATGAAAATTTAAAGCAGTATATCTCAAGTCTGGATGGTCTTGTCGTTGCGTTTTCCGGAGGAGTAGATTCAACTTTTCTCCTAAAAATAGCTCACGATACACTAGGTGATAAAACTATTGCTGTAACTGCGACATCTTGTTCTTTTCCTCAACGCGAATTAAACGAGGCAATAAATTTTTGTAAAAAAGAAAATATACGTCACGTCATTTGTAGTTCGGAAGAACTAAGTGTTGAAGGATTTGCACATAATCCGACAAACAGGTGCTATTTGTGCAAAAACGAACTGTTCTCAAAAATATGGGATATAGCTAAAAAGAACAATATACAATATATTGCCGAAGCTTCAAATATAGATGATAACAGCGATTATCGACCCGGTTTAAAGGCTGTATCGGAACAAAACATAAAAAGTCCTTTACGTTATGCGGAGTTCAACAAAAATGAAATTCGCAAACTTTCCAAAAAACTTGGACTACCAACATGGAATAAGCAATCTTTTGCATGCCTTTCATCACGGTTTCCATACGGAGAAGAAATCACACCGCAACGTTTGTCTATGATAGACCGCGCAGAACAAATACTTTTGGATATAGGACTTAAGCAAGTTAGAGTACGTCATCATAACAATTTAGCTCGCATTGAAACAGATGAAAAAGGACTTTGTGTTTTAATGCGCCGCAAAAATAGAGAGAATGTGTATAAGCAATTTAAAGAAATTGGATTCATCTACATCACAATAGATATCTTGGGATATAGAACTGGTAGCATGAATGAAACGCTATAGTCAAACAACTTTATATTGATATATATACTGATATAAAGACTACAAATGTATAAAATTATCCTCTAGGATGGAACGTCTTGTGTTGCTGTATGATTTTTTCTTTATCGAGATGAGTATAAATTTGAGTTGTTGCGATTGAAGTATGTCCTAACATTTCCTGCACAAATCTAATATCTGCTCCTCCGGCAAGCAAGTGAGTTGCAAAAGAATGTCTCAAAGTATGAGGTGTAATATTTTTAGTAATATTCGCATCTCTAACAATATTTTTAAGCTGCCGCCAAAATTCAACTCTCGAAAGTTTTTTACCAAGTCTTGAAATAAAAACGTTATCGTCTTCACTTAAAATAGGTTTTCTTTTTGCAAGATAAATATTAATGAAATCCACTGCTTTTTTACCAAAAGGAATAAGTCTTTCTTTAGAACCTTTACCGACAATTCTTAAAAAACAATCTTGTAAATTTATATCAGAAAATTTAAGATTTACAAGTTCGGAAACTCTGAGTCCTGTGGCGTATAAAAGCTCTAGCATAGCTTTGTTCCGCATATTCATTTCACCATCAGCGCTTATTGAATTTAACAAAAGCATAACCTCGTCAAAAGTAAGCATTCCCGGTAAATTTTCAGGTATTCTTGGAGCGGCTAAATAAATGGTGGGGTTACTTCTTACAAGATCTTCCGAACTTAAAAATTTATAAAACTGTCTTAAAGATTCAATAAGCCTGTAAAGAGATCTTGGCTTTAGTCCTGCCATTTTTATTTCCCATAAAAAATTAGTTATATCGTGATGTTCAAAATTTTCAACAGGAATCTGTTTGTTATGCGCAAATTTAATAAATTTTGATACGTCGGCACGATAAGCTAAAGCTGTGTTCTTAGATAAGCCTTTTTCGACCACTATATAAGAAACAAAATCATTAAGCGCCGTTTTGCAGTCTAACACACACGACCTCTCGCGATAAAATCTTTTTAATGGATACTTCGCTACAGACAAGACATTTGACAAAATATCTGTCGCACTTAATAAATACAATACGCTTAATCTCTTAAATATGGATTATGATTTAACTCGTTTGCAAGAGTAGTTTCACTGCCGTGCCCAGGATATATAACAAGAGATGGATTCAATTTTTTTAATTTAGAAAGCGATACAAACATTTCTTCGCTACTGCCTCCATCAAGATCTGTTCTACCTACTGTCCCAGCAAAAAGAGTATCGCCTGTAATTAAAAACCCATCAAACAGCAAACATATACTGCCTTTTGTGTGTCCTGGCGTGTGTAAAACCTTAAAAGTAGCAAACGATAATTTTATTTCTTGATTATCTTCAAGCAATATATCAGGACTTTTCACGGTCCCATGGACATTGCATAAATCAGAACCATTTTTATAAGAATCTAAAAGCAACGAAACATCATTTTCATGTATTGCTAGCTGAATTTTAAACTTAGAACGTATTTTATCATCAGAAAGGATGTGGTCAAAATGACCATGCGTATTAATTAGAATCTCAGGATTAAATCTATCTTTTTCTATCTCAAGAATGACTTTATCACCATCTTCGCCGGGATCTATAATTGCAGCATGCAAAGTCTCGGAATCATAAACAACATAACAATTTTCATCTAAAGACCCGGATAATATTTTCTTAATCTTTATCATTTGTAAGTACCTCTCCACTACAGTCAAATCGCTTTAGGTTGCGCTATAGTTAAAGGCGCTCAAATTTAAATACCACGTCAGGCGACGTACGCCCCCCCCCCACCCCTTTTTTTTTGTAAAAAAGGGAATTTACTACAATGCAGAGAGTACAACCTAAAGCGATTTGACTATATATTTTATCATCACATCAAGATGGAAATGAAAAGAGGCAACAAATAAATACTTCGCTACGCTCCAGTATGACAAACTACAACAATGGTTAACAAAACATATACCTAACAAAATAAAAACTTTATAAACTGCAATATTATATTTACAAATACACCAGCTAATATATCATCCATAGTAATGCCAAGACCACCTCTAAAGTCTTGAGACTTCTTTATAAACCAAGTCTTTTTAATATCAAATGTTCTAAATAATATAAAACCTAAAAACAAAAATAGAAATGTTTTAGGTAAAAACGCTATTGAAACCCACATCCCGGCAACTTCATCTATAACTATTTTTTGATCGTCTTTTTTTCTGTAAATTTCCTCTGCCATAGAAGAAAACAAAATAGAAATAACAAATACTGCAGCAAGTAAAAAAACTTGCAATAAATATATGTTAGGAACAAACAACAACCAAAGCAAAACACCAACTAAGCTCCCAAAAGTTCCTGGAGCATATTTTATATAGCCCACACCAAAAGCAGAAGAAAAAAACAGGACTATTTTATTCATTTTTCGCCCAATAATTTTCTGTATTTCCACACATAGTTTACACCTGAAACAATCGTAAGAATAGTTGCACACAAAGTTGCCCAAAAAGGAATTTTATCCATTATTACGACTAATGTCGCATAAACACCGCTATCATAAAACTTTAAAAATGCTTCTTTAACTATTAAAATTATCATTATAGTTATAATAACGATCATTTGCGATGTAATTTTGAATTTTCCGGATTTATCAGCGGGTATTATTATATTTTTATATGCAGCAATGGAACGAAGACCCGTAATTAAAAACTCTCTTGCAATTATTGCAATAACCATCCATGCAGTAATACCAAGCATTGGAATATCTACAAAACATATAAAAGCTGCTGAAATCAACAGTTTATCTGCCAAAGGATCTAAGAATATTCCCAAAGACGTTACTGTTTTATTCTCTCTTGCTATTTTGCCGTCAAAAAAATCTGTAATAGACGCTATAGAGAAAACAAGAAGCGCTAAAATACTGTTACAAAAACCGCCAAGTTCCATAAATAAAATATAAAATGGAACCATACATACTCTTGCTACCGTAAGCTTATTTGCTAAATTCATTTTATTCTCTCTCTATCGTTGACTAACTTTATATTGATACACCAACATAAAGTTAGTCAACGATAACATTATATCCGCTAACGCCTTTTATTGCGACTTTATAAAACTTTCCTACTACCAATGGTCTATCGCCCGTCAACATCATATTTCCATCAATTTCAGGAGATTGAAAATAACTTCGTCCTTCTATATGATATTTGTTATTTTTTTTCAAACAACTTTCGACGAGAACATCAACTGTATTGCCACACATTCTATCAATTTTTGATTTAAAAATACCATACTGCGTCTTTTCTATAAGCGTTCTTCTCTCTTTTGCAACAGAATTTTTAATATGCTTTTTTAATCTTGACGAATCAGCTTCTTTTTGATTTGAATATTCAAAAACACCGACATATTGAAAATATTCTTGATTTAAAAAGGCAATTAGTTCATTTATATCTTTCTTCGTTTCCCCGGGAAACCCTGTTATTATGGACGTTCTTAGAACAATATCTGGCAACTTATTTTTAATTTTTTCAATAATAGCAGTAGTATTTAATGGACGTCTCATCGCAGACAAAATACTTTTACTTATATGTTGTATAGGAATATCTATATAATTGCAAATATTTTTATGCGCCTCAAATACCGCAATTAAATTATCTGTAATACTTGACGGATAAGCATAGAGCAATCTTATCCATCGTAATTCTTTTATCCTTGAAAGTTTTATAAGAAGTTTATCTAAAGCAAAAGCGTTGTAAATATCTTTGCCGTAACTTGTGGTATCTTGAGCTACCAAAATAAGTTCCCTTACACCACTGTCAGCTAAAGCCCTTGCCTCGCTAACTAAAGAGTCTATTTTACGACTTTCGTAATCGCCACGAAGAACTGGAACTATACAGAAACTGCATCTATGGTTGCACCCCTCGGCAATTTTTAAATATGCAGAAGGTATGCTTGAAGAAAGCAATCTGTGACTGGAATTATTTAAACCGCCTGGGTGAAAAAGAAATTTACCAAAACTTTTATTAAAAATTAATTCCGGTAAGTTTTTTAAAGTCCCCGTGCCTACAAAACCGTCGATATTATGAAAAACCGTCGACATTTTTTCCTTTAATAACTGCGGAAGACATCCCGAAACATAAACGCGTAAACCTGTTTTTTTTTTAATATCTAAAACATCGCGGATACTTTTTTCTGATTCTTTTTTTGCTGTCTTTATAAAAGAACAGGTATGTACTACAGCAATATCAGCCTCGTCAAGATTGTCACTTATCTCAAAACCCTTGTTTTTGAAAATCCCCAATAAGTATTCTGCTTCAACTATATTTTTTGGACACCCTAAAGCTACTATCGCTATTTTTTGCATATTACTGCTGTCTCTTCAAAACAATTGTA
Organism: Candidatus Endomicrobiellum pyrsonymphae; assembly: GCF_020328025.1. Lineage (NCBI taxonomy): Bacteria > Pseudomonadati > Elusimicrobiota > Endomicrobiia > Endomicrobiales > Endomicrobiaceae > Candidatus Endomicrobiellum > Candidatus Endomicrobiellum pyrsonymphae. The sequence goes on from NZ_JAIXMZ010000025.1 coordinate 12,110, forward strand.
TTGACATCTCGCACAGAACCTGTAAGCACATCAACTTTATTCCCGTTAAAGAGAACCTTGACACCTGGAACATAGCCAATCTTTAATGTAAAAGACTTGTCAGCCTCCCACGACTTTCTATTTCCCTCCGTAATGATGCCTTCATATACCGTTACATTATCGCAATCTACTCTAATCCAAACAGTACTTTTCGCTTCAACATCAAGTTTCTGTTTTATGTCTGCAACGAGGGAGGACTCTTGCGATAGTTCTTTTTCAAATTCATTTTGATTGTTTATCTTGTCATTTTGCAACGGAATCTCATCAGAAGACGGAATGTTTGAAATATGTTTCTGCATATATATGAAAAATAAAAATAACGCAACAACTATTACAGACGTAACACCGACTAACAATTTCTTAATATCTTTTTTATTATCTTTAGGATTTTCCTGTACAGCAAACTCTTTTTCCCGCTCGGGCTTTTTTATAGTAAGCCTTTCAATTAACTCTTCCGGATCTAAGCCAAGATACTTAGCATAAGATCTTACAAAGCTCCTATAATAAACCTCAGCAAAAAAGGCGCTCATATCTCCTTCTTCAATTGCGATAAGATATTTTTCTTGAATTTTAGTAAACTTATGCGCGTCCTCTAAAGATATTTTCTTTTCTTCACGTCGCTCTTTAATTATCTTTCCTATTTCTTTCATTGTTTCTCCTAGAGTGTGTTCTCACTCTAATTAAGTTTTATTATTTCAACATCATTTGTAGCGCTGAATTTAAAAATAGTTTTATCCAACATTGGATTAACAGTATAGCTTTTAAAAATAATTTCTACTTTTACGTCATCAGATTTTAAAACGGCTTTGCATGGATACATAGTTGTTCTTGAAACATATATTTCCAAAGTCCAATCCTTATCTCGAACAGGAACAATTTTAACAACAATATACTTCTCGTTTTCACCGTCAAAACTTATCGTATTTGTTTTTTTCATTTCTCTCCAGCTACTTCCAAAACTTGCAATAGCAGCCGGGGCAAAATCACCGTCAATAACATTTTTCCAATTATCAATTAAAGCTTGCCCATTATCAGGCGTATAAATTATTATATTCCTGCCATCAATATATATTCTTTGCTCTTGAGGTGTTTTTTGACTAATGTAGATACTATCCGGTTTCTTCAAGAATAACGTTCCTACAATTTCTTGTTTTTCTTTTGTTGATTCAAACAGTATAGTCTGCGTATATTCCGCTTTAAGCGTATGTATTTTTTTATCTGCTGATTCCATATCCAACAGTAAAACATTTAACTTATCATTTAATGTTTGAGCAAAACCTAAAGAAACAATAATATTTATCAACACAACAGCGTACATCACAACATAAGCTAAGCTATCTAAAAATGGATACTTCACTACGCTTAAGTATGACAACGACCATACCCAGTCAGACTTACGCCTGCTACTCCTTTTGTAAAAATGGAAATAACGATATAGCTTCTTCGCTGCGCTCAGCATGACAGACAACTTTATACGTTTCATTTTTCACTTTCAGTTGATTCTATAGAACTTAAATACTGTTTAATTTTTTCAAAATCTATCTGCCATTTGTTAGTGCCTACAGGCTTCGTTATAAAACCTTCTGTCTCAAGAAGACTTAATATATTCGTGGCTCTTGCAGAACCGCCAAAGTTTGCTTTGAGTAAATCCTGTGATATCCTTTTACGCTCATTTACAAGCTGCAAAGCGAGGATTAAATCTCTGCTTCCTTTTTCTTTGTCCGCATTGAATCCACCTTTACCATCAACTTCAGCTGTTACAGGTCCATAAACTCTAGGAAAATTTTGATCGTTGATAAACGAAATAATTTTCTCAGCTTCTTTTAACGAAACAAAAGCGCTCTGAAGTCGTACAGGTCTAGCTTCTCCGGGAGGCAAAAACAACATATCACCTTTACCCATTAAAGATTCTGCCCCTAACATATCCAAAATAACTCTTGAATCTATTTTAGAAGTGGTTTGAAACGAAATCCTTGCAGGGAAATTAGCTTTAATAATACCCGTTATAACATTAACAGAAGGTCTCTGCGTCGCAAGAATTAAATGTATTCCAACAGCTCTTGCCATTTGAGCCAAGCGTTGTATGGAATCCTCTATTTCTTTTTGTACGATAAGCATCAAATCTGCAAGCTCATCTATCACGACAACAATATAAAATTCTTTCCCCCCCCCTGTTTCGGTCATTTTGTTATTATAATCCTCAATATTTCTTACCATGTTTTTTGCAAATTTTGTATATCTTTCATCCATAACCGCTACAAGTTTTTTTAATGCCACTGCCGCTTCTCGGGGATTTGTAATAATATCTGCATCAGCTGCGCTAACGCAAGGATTATACAAATGAGGGATATCTTTGTATATCGGCATTTCGACGCGTTTAGGATCTATCAGCACAAATTTAACTTCGTCAGGACGCGCTTTATACAAAATAGAAAGTATTATTGCGTGAATACCAACGCTCTTTCCCGAACCTGTGGCGCCTGCAATTAAAAGATGCGGCATTGATGCCAAACTAGTTGCATAGCCTAACCCGTCAGTTGTTTTTCCCAAAGCTAACGTGAGAAGAGAGTGTGAGTTCTTAAAAGACCCGCTCTCTAGAACTCCC
>NZ_JAIXMZ010000097.1:0-3336 GCF_020328025.1 Candidatus Endomicrobiellum pyrsonymphae
AAAGGCTATCACGCACACTGCTTAAGACATACCTTCTCTGCACATTATCTAAAACTCCACAAACACATTTAATATTTAAAATTTCTGAAATTCTTGCTCCAATGAAAAATCCTATATAATTTATTGTTCGCCATACTCATGTTGTTAAATCAATTACCTTCTTTGTTGTACCTCTTCGTCCTTCTGTTAAATTGGCTCTTTTACTTTCCTATATATATTTCTGCAACTCTCTATCACTCTATCGCTTATTTCAATTGCAATAATACTTGTCCTCCTTACTATAAGCAGTCTATAATGATTGCTTTGTTGAATTTTGTATATATCTCATCTAACTCTTATATCTCTCACCCTCATTCCTTCCATCTTCAGTGATTCCTTATCTACTGCATTTAGTTATCTTTGCCTCTCTCATTTTTATTTTGGATAACTAAATTTTATATCTTTTTTTCTATTATCAATATTTAGAGACCAATGCCGGTGTTACTAACTCAAGCGGATATTTGGACGATTAGAAAAAGAGGGGAGTGTGTTAGCAGGTAAGCAGCGTGGCGAATAGCGCCAATCTGTAAATATTTGCTTTTTTTACGCAGTTATAGTTTAAAGTATTGTATAAAATTTCTCTTTCTCTAAAAAAATGATAGAATACTCTTGTTATAATGAAGACTAAAGATATGATTGAAAAATTAATAAAAAAGAACAGAATTTTCAAAGGTAAAATCCTTGATCTTTTTTGTGACGATGTAGAGCTTCCAAATGGAGAGCTTGCCACAAGAGAATATTTACAAAATTCCGGAGCTACGACGGTTCTTCCTTTTCTTGATAGAGAGAATATTGTTTTGGTAAAACAGTTTAGGTATCCGTTGAATCAAATAACATACGAATTGCCAGCAGGTAAAATGGATAAAGACGAAACGCCTCTAGCGTGCGTTATAAGAGAGCTGCAGGAGGAGACGGGCTATAAAGCCAAAAGATTAGAAGAACTCTTATCTTTTTATCCAACTACAGCTTTTTCAACTGAGATAATACATTTATTTGCGGCTTTTGGTCTTAAAGAAGGCGTTCCAAATCCTGATAAAGACGAGTTTGTCTCAAAAGAAATTTTAAGTTTTAAAGATGCTGTTAAAATGGTGCGAACCGGCGAAATAAAAGATTCAAAAACAATCATAGCGTTATTATATTTTGAGAATATTTTAAAATAGAAAGAGGATTTCATCATGAAGAGAAGCAGTTATTGCGGAGATGTAAGAGAAGACAGCATAGGGAAAGAAATTACAGTTTGTGGGTGGGTTCATTCCAGAAGAGATCACGGTGGCGTAATTTTTATTGATTTAAGAGATAGAGAAGGTCTTTTGCAAATTGTTTTTCTGCCTGAAAATAAAGAAATATTTAAAACATCTGAAAATTTAAGAAGCGAATATGTTATTTCAGTTAAAGGATTAGTAAGAAATAGACCGGCTGGAACAGTTAATTCAAACATGCTGACGGGCAATATAGAACTTGTAGTCTCAGATCTAGAGGTTCTTAATACTTCGCCGGGACTTCCTTTTGAAATTTCTGATTATGTTGAAACTTCAGAAGAATTGAGATTAAAATACAGATATTTAGATTTACGTCGTCCAAATTTTCAGAAAAATTTTATAATGCGTCATAAAGTTTCAAGTGAAGTAAGGAGCTTTTTAAATGAAGAAGGTTTTTTGGAAATAGAAACTCCGTTTTTAACGAAATCTACTCCTGAAGGAGCAAGAGATTTTTTGGTGCCTTCAAGATTGCGCCATGGAAGTTTTTTTGCACTACCGCAGTCTCCCCAGATTTTCAAACAGATTTTAATGATTTCAGGTTTTGATAAATATTATCAGCTTGCGAGATGTTTTAGGGATGAGGATTTGCGCGCGGATAGACAGCTTGAGTTTACTCAAATAGACATTGAGATGTCGTTTGTGGAAGAAGAAGATGTAATGGATATTGTTGAAAGAATGCTCTCGAGGGTTTTTAAAGTAGCGTTAAATATTGACATAAAAACCCCTTTTGAAAGAATGCCTTATGAAGATGCTATGCTTCGTTTTGGTTCTGATAAGCCCGACACAAGATTTGAAATGGAAATAAGAGATTTTTCTCAAGAACTTAAAAGTAGTGAATTTAGCGTGTTTTCGTCTGTAATATCAAAAGGCGGAATTGTAAGAGGGTTATGTATTCCTAAAGGCGCAGGCTTTTCGCGTTCTGAAATTGACGATATTACAAAATTCGTTGGTGAGTTTGGTGCGAAAGGTTTGGCATGGATGAGAATTACCGATACTGGAGCAGAATCAAACATAGTAAAGTATTTTAAAGAAGAAGAAGTACAGGCAATTATATCTAAGCTTAACGCTAAGTCCGGCGATTTAGCGGTTTTCCTTGCAGACGAAGAAAAAATAGTCGCTCAAGGTTTAGGAGCGCTAAGGCTTAAAATGGGTAAAGATTTTGGACTTATAGATAAAAATAAATTTAACTTCTTATGGATTGTTGATTTCCCCCTTATGGAGTGGGATAAAGAAGAGCAGAGATGGCAGTCGTTGCATCATCCATTTACGTCTCCTAAGGATTCAGACTCTCTTACTAAAGAAAACGTGAGGACTACAAAAGCAAGAGCCTATGATGTTATTTTAAACGGTATAGAGCTTGGCGGTGGGTCAATAAGAATACACAGAAGCGATGTACAGAAAAAGATTTTTGATATTTTAAGTATCTCTGACGAATCTGCGAAAGAAAAGTTTGGTTTTTTACTTGATGCTTTAACATACGGATCTCCCCCTCACGGAGGCGTGGCTTTGGGGTTTGATAGAATATGTGCTTTGATTGCGAGAGAAGATTCAATTAGAGAGGTAATAGCTTTCCCTAAAACGCAAAAAGCTGTTGATCCTCTTTCAAATGCGCCTTCGCCTGTAAGTGAAGAGCAGATGAAAGAACTAGGTATAAAAATTGTTCCTAAACCGGTAGTTAACACGACAAAAGTATGAAAGACATATATTTTATTAGCTTTTTTGTCATTTCTCTCCTTAGATTAATATCTTTGAGAATAAACTCCGGTGGGAATTCTTGCTGCTAGCCCCCTTTTTTATTCCCATTTCAGTGAAGGCATTAGTCTTTAAGTATTGATAATAGAAAAAAAGATATAAAATTTAGTTATTTAAAATAAAAATGAGATAGGCAAAGATAACTAAATGCAGTAGATGTGGAAGTAGTAGATATGTAAAGAATGGAAATAGCTGAGGTAAGCAGATGTGTTTATGCAAGGGATGAGGGTTACATTCTTTACATATCTACTACTTCCACATCTACTGCATTTAGTTATCTTTGCCT
>NZ_JAIXMZ010000026.1:0-14433 GCF_020328025.1 Candidatus Endomicrobiellum pyrsonymphae
ACCGTTTACTGTTCCCTGCGCTAATATACAACCTTCTTCAATTGCAGCAATAGAGTTTGCAACAGCGCAGCCAGAGTCGTTGTGGGCATGTATGCCAAACTTAACATTCGGAAAAGCACTTCTTGTTTCTTTGACAATACTCTGTATGTCTGAAGGAAGCATCCCGCCGTTTGTTTCGCAAAGACATACTATGGTTGCTCCTGCAGTAATAGCTGTTTTTATTGCCTTAAGAGCGTATCGCTTGTTGTTTTTATATCCGTCAAAATAATGCTCGGCATCGAACAATACTTCAAGTTTTTTAGATTTAAGAAAGGCTATGCTTTCATAAATCATTTTTAAATTTTCTTCATTTGTGGTTTTAAGAGCGCGCTTTACATGTAAATTCCATGCCTTGCCAAATATACAGGCGGTTTTAACGCCAGACTTAATTATTGCGCGTAAAGTTCCATCTTCCGATGCTTTTTTATCTTTGCGACGCGTACATCCAAAAAAACAAGTATAATTGTAAGTGTACAGGGGTGTTGGAAGACTGAACGGGGGGTGGCAAAGCCCGTAGCCATCAGGATCTCCAACACCACAAGGTAAAAGCTTGATGAGGTTGCAAATGCGCAAACTTTAGTTTGCAACATGGAAACAATTGAAAACAAGAAGCTAATATTAATTAAAAAGATGCACAAAATGCCAAAAACCTTATACACTAAATTTGTAGGCATCGATGTATCAGAAAACAAGTTGAACGTTTATGAAACAAAAAACAATCAGTTTTTCAATGACTTCTTTCACCACTTTTTTCAGTGGGTTGATGGGGGAGGGGCAAAGCCTGACGGAAACAGAGAGAGTATAGTGCAAAAAGCCACCTCCCACACAAAATACTTTTCATGCGTTTGTCGTGACGTAAATAAGAAAATACGAACTTAAAAGACGAAATTATTTTTTTATCCAAGACATTTTTGAGCGTAATCTTGCCCCAATTTTTTCAATCATTCTTTCGCTTACTTCTCTTCTTGCTTTATTGAAAAAAGGTCTGCCCGTTTTGTTTTCTTCAAGCCATTTGTTTGCAAACTTGCTTGATTGAATATCTGCTAGAACATTTTTCATTTCTGCTTTTACGGCTGGTGTAATTAATCTCTTTCCGGTTACGTATTCACCGTATTCTGCTGTATCGGAAATTGAATAATTCATTTTGCTGAGCCCGCCTTCAAATATCAAATCTACTATAAGTTTAACTTCGTGGCAACATTCAAAATATGCAATTTCAGGTTGATAACCTGCTTCTACAAGGGTTTCAAAACCTGAATTTATAAGTTCTACTAAACCGCCACAGAGAACAGACTGCTCGCCAAATAAATCGGTTTCAGTTTCTTCCTTAAAAGTTGTTTCAAGAACTCCGCCTCTTGTCCCGCCTATAGCTTTTGCGTAGGCTAAAGCCAAATCTTTTGCTTTTCCGCTTGCGTTCTGCTCTACAGCTACCAAACAAGGAACACCTTTGCCTTCCTCATATTGTCTTCTTACTAAATGTCCGGGACCTTTAGGAGCAATCATAATTACATCTAAATCTGAAGTAGGAACGATTTGCTGAAAGCGAATATTAAAACCATGCGCAAAACTTAAAACCGCGTTTTTTTTAATACTAGGTTTTATATCCTCTTCCCAAATCTTTCTCTGAACTTCATCTGGTAAAAGAATGTGGACCCAGTCTGCTTGCTTAACTGCTTCGGCAACACTTACTGGCTTCCAACCGTCTTCGATAGCTTTTTTATAGTTATCTCCACCAGGTCTTTGAGCGACAACAACGTTAACGCCCGAATCTTTAAGATTTAGAGCGTGGGCATGCCCCTGACTTCCATAACCCAAAACAGCAATAATTTTCCCTTTTAAAAGATTTAAATCTGCGTCATTGTCATAATACATTTTTGCTTCAGCCATTTCTTTTCTCCTTAATTTTAATAGTGTGTCCACGTCCCAAAGCAACAACGCTTGTTCTGCATGTTTCTTTTATGCCGTAGGGCATAACTGTTTTTACAAAAGCATTAATTTTATTTTCGTTACCCGTCATTTCAACAGTAACTGAATTTTGTGAAATGTCTTCAATTCTTGCCCTAAAAATACCAATAAGTTTAATGAGTTCATTTTGTGTTGATTTAGTCATATTTATTTTTATGAGAGCGAGACTTCTTTCAACGTATTCAGTATCTTTGAAATCGGTAACTTTTATAACATCGACAAGTTTGTTTAATTGTTTTGTAACCTGCTCAAGAATATAAGCACCCCCTTTGACGACAATAGTCATTCTTGAAATGGCAGGCTCTTCAGTTTCGCTTACGGAAAGCGAATCTATATTGAAACCGCGCGCCGCAAAAAGAGTAGAAATTCTTGCGAGTACGCCAAACTTGTTTTCAACTAAAACTGAAACTGTATGCCGCATACTTTCTTCCTCCGCTTGCTAATGTGTAAGGATCTTGTATTGTGAAAATTGTTTATCCGTTCATTCTAGTTATAATATCGTCGAGAGAAGCTCCGACTGGAACCATCGGAAAAATGTTCTCTTCTATCTCAACCCATATATCAAGAACAATCGAAGCTTTTGCTTCTAACATCTTTTTTAAGGCAGGTACAACATCTTTTTTGTCTGTCACGCGTATTCCTAAAGCGCCATAGCTCTCTGCCCATTTTACAAAATCGGGAACATAAACGGGACATTTGTCTCTGCTTGGAGTATTGCACCACTTGGGGCATTTCTTACGTTTCGCAAGACAACTGTGAGAATATCTTTTGCCATAAAACATTTCCTGCCACTGACGAACATTGCCAAGGTACTGGTTGTTTAATATAGCAACTTTAACATCAATATCATTTAAAATCGCGACAGCCATTTCCTGCATATTCATTTGAAAAGAACCGTCACCGGCTATGACTATAACCTCTTTATCAGGATTACCGAATTTCGCTCCTATACCTGCAGGATAACCAAACCCCATAGCGCCAAGTCCTCCAGAACTTAAAAACAAACGAGGATATTTTGCCTTATAATACTGCGCCGACCACATTTGGTGTTGTCCGACCTCAGTTGCAATAATTGCCTCGCCTTTTGTGAGTTCAGAGATTTTTTCAATCACGTATTGCGGATGGAGTTTATCGTCGTTTCTATCATAGGATAAAGGGTGTTCTGCTTTCCAACCATCAATCGTTTTAATCCAATCTTTTCTTTCTTTTTTATCTATCGTAGCTGACATTTCTTTTAAAACCGTTTTTGCATCGCCTACTACAGGGATATCAACGTCAACAACTTTTGATATTGCAGTGGGATCTATATCTATATGAATTATTTCAGCTTTTTTTGCAAAATCACAGACCTTGCCGGTGCATCTGTCATCAAATCTCGCACCAACAGCTATAATAACATCTGCAGCCTGTACAGCTTTGTTTGCGCAAAAAGTTCCGTGCATTCCAAGCATACCTAAACTTAAATTTGTATCAGGCGGATACGCTCCTACAGCAAGCAAAGTATTTGTAACCGGGATACCGGCCTTTTTTGATATCTCAATAATTTCTTTTTCTGCGTTGGAAGCAATAACTCCCGCCCCTATATAAAAAACAGGTCTCTCACTGTTATTTATGATATCAACAGCTTTTTTGATTTGTCCGGAATGTCCTTCATAAGTAGGCTTATATGAACGTATTTCAATTTTTTCCGGATAAATAAATTCACAAATCCCGCGCTGAACATCAATGGGAATATCAACTAAAACAGGTCCCGGTCTTCCTGTAGTCGCAATATAAAATGCCTCCTTTATAGTCCTTGCCAAATCCTTTACGTCTTTAACCAAAAAGTTATGCTTTGTTACAGGTCTTGTAATACCCGTAATATCAGCCTCTTGAAATGCGTCTTGTCCTATCACATTTGTTGCGACTTGTCCCGTAATTGCAACCATAGGGACGGAATCCATATACGCGGCAGCAAGTCCAGTAACTATATTTGTGGCTCCCGGTCCAGAAGTAGCTATACACACGCCGGGTTTACCAGTAGAGCGGGCATATCCGTCAGCCATATGGGAAGCGGCTTGCTCGTGCCTTGTCAAAACAAAATTTAATTTTGATCCGTGAATTGCGTCAAATATCGGCAGAGTTTGTCCGCCGGGAAGACCAAAAGCTATCTCAACATTTTCCTTTAACAGGCTTTCTACTAAAATCTGAGCACCAGTTTTCTGTTCCATGAAGTATCCTTTCCGCCTCTTATCATTTTAATTATCGTGTTATCACTCTAAAACAGCGCCGGTATCAGCAGACTGTACCAGCTTGGCGTAACGAGCCATGTAACCGGTTTTAACTTTAGGTTCAGGCTTTACAGTTTTAGCAATTCTTGCCCTTATTTCTTCATCGGTTAGTTCAACGTTTAATGTTCTTCCCGGTATATTTATATTGATGATATCGCCTTCATTTATTGCAGCTATCGTTCCGCCGGCAGCGGCTTCAGGTGAAATATGCCCTATGCAAGGTCCTCTTGTTCCTCCGGAAAAACGTCCGTCGGTAAGAAGAGCCACAGAATCGCTTAATCCCATGCCATGCAGCGCGCTTGTAGGGCTTAACATTTCTCTCATGCCCGGTCCGCCTGCAGGACCTTCATACCTTATAACGACAATATTGCCCGGAACTATCTTATTATCGAGTATTGCTTTCATGGCATCATCTTCAGAATTAAACACTCGCGCTTTGCCTGAAAAAATTTTCATCTTCTCACTTACCGCAGCTTGCTTTACAACAGATCCGCTAGGCGCTATATTCCCTCTTAGAATTGCAATACCGCCCTCAGGTTTGTACGGATTATTTGCTCTTATTACATCTTCGTCTAAAATTTTTGATGATCTTGCAATTTCAACTACATCCGGACCGGTTACCGTTTTAGAATGGGTCAATTTGTTTTGAACCGCAAATAATACGGCAGGCACACCTCCGGCATTATCCAAATCTTCCATATAATGATCTCCTGCTGGTTCTAAGCATGCAATCTGTGGAGTCTTTTTAGAAATCTCGTCAAATAATTCCAACGGCAGTTTTATTCCCGCCTCGTGTGCTATAGCTGGAAGATGTAAAACTGTATTTGTAGAACCGCCTAAAGCCATATCTACAGTAATTGCATTTTTAAAAGCGCCCAATGTTAAAATATCGCGCGGTTTTATATTTTCCTTTACAAGTTCGACAACTCTTATTCCGGATTCATAAGCAATTCTTTTTTTCTTTGCGCTCACAGCAAGAGCAGTGGCACATCCTTGCAAAGACATTCCCATTGTTTCTGTCAAACAAGCCATAGTATTTGCAGTGTACATTCCCTGACAAGAACCCGCACCCGGGCATGCGGCTATTTCCAATTCTGACAACTGATGTTCTGTAATTTTACCTGCTTGAAATTGTCCGATGGCTTCAAAGGTATCTCTAACCATAGAGCGTCTTTTTTTTTCGTACATTCCTGTCATCATAGCGCCCGCAGTTACAACAATGGCAGGGATATTAAGTCTTGCGGCAGCCATAAGCGTTCCGGGTGTAACTTTATCGCAGTTTGACAAAAGAACAAGTCCATCAAGCATGTGTGCGTTAGCAACAGTTTCTACTAGATCAGCAATTATCTCCCTTGATCCTAAAGAATAGTGCATGCCGCTATGTCCCATGGCTATGCCATCGCATACGGCAGGGACTCCGAAAATGAAGGGCACTCCGCCGCCCGCAGCAACGCCTCTTTCTATGTATCTTTCCAAATCCCGCATAGCAACATGACCCGGCACTAAATCTGAGAAAGACGAAGCAATACCTATAAAAGGCTTGTTTAAATCACTTGGACTAATTCCTGTAGAATACAACAAACATCTATTTGGCGCTCTTACCGTGCCTTTTTTTATTTGATCGCTTCTCATATATAACTCCACACTGTGTTTGTTTTTACTTCTGCGATGCGGTATTGTATCAAATTTTATTTATTATGCGCAATTTTTCTGTATTTTTATCGGACAAAACAAAAGCACGGAAGAAAAAATTTGATTTTCTTTCAAAAACAAGTATAATGAGATAATAGTCATAAATGAGATATTTAGTTCCGACGTAGCTCAATGGTGGAGCAATCGGCTGTTAACCGATCGGTTGCTGGTTCGAGTCCAGCCGTCGGAGGTCTTGTAGTCAGCTAGCGCTATATATCGTAAATCTTCTGGCGGATTTTCTGTTGTTGCTTTAGAGCGCAATATTCCCACAAAATCGGTTAACCAATAATTGTGGCTATAAATATCTTGGCATATGATAATAATAGAGATTCAAAAAAAATTCACAAAGATGACTTTAATTTAGTGCCTGAGCCAATGTACTATTTAGTATGATGGGATATGAAGAAATTAGTTGCTCTAGTTTAAGTATATACGATGTTGTTGCCTTCATGTACAAAAAATTCAAAACCGGATTCAGGCGTAACAGAAAAGAAAAACGGATACAAATGGAAATGCTGAAAAAGCGCGATAATACCAGACAAGTCTTTCGCAATTACAAGTCATCATTCGAAAAAATATTAAAAATGCAACTAAGGCTTTATTAGGCAACGAAATATTTGACAATGTATGCAAAGAAATGATGGCGAAGAAGAAGCATTACGGAAAACTATTCGACATGGAAAAAGACGAAGTATACATAAAATTGGAACGAGAAATGTCCGATGCCTAGAATTGAGTATGACGCACTTGAAAAAAGAAGAGAAATAAAAAATAATCAACTGCTACGAACTCACGTCCGCAGCTTCAACAAGAATCGAGGAATCAACGATTAAGGCTCGGTGGCTTGTGACTGCACTTCCTTAGAGAGCGAGATTACGAGCGAAATAAAGCAATTTTAACACTTTGAAGTGAAATCACCCATAAAGTCTGTAAGCTTTTTCGCAAGTTCTAAAGTTGCCTAAGAAATGTGAGGCGGATGAAGTTCAGCGTCAAAAGTTTTTGGTACTTTTGTTTTGTCTAACAAAAGCACATGAGGTTGCAACGAATATGGATAAAATTGTAGAACAAGCGAGAAGCGGAGATGAAACATGGATACAAAATTTTCAGAAGAGGCTCTAACTTTTGATGATGTTTTGTTGATTCCTCAACACTCAAAGGTACTTCCTAAAGATGCGCGGTTGGAGACAAACCTCACAAATAAAATCAAGCTTAACATTCCTCTTATGAGCGCGGGTATGGATACAGTAACAGAATCCAAAATGGCTATTGCTATTGCAAGAGAGGGTGGCATAGGCATAATTCACAGAAATATGTCTATTGAAGCTCAGTCTTTGGAAGTTGATCGTGTTAAAAGGAGCGATCACGGCGTTATTTACGATCCTTTTTCGTTAAAAAAAGATGATACGCTTGGCGAGGCTAAACTTCTTGCATCAAGATATAGAATTTCAGGCGTTCCGATTGTTGCGGAAAACGGCAAACTCATCGGCATAATTACAAATAGAGATATGCGTTTTGAGACCGATGACAGCAAAAAAATTTCGGATATAATGACAAAAGACAATCTTGTTACGGCAAAAGTAGGCACTTCTCTCCTCGACGCAAAAGCAATATTGCAAAGTAAGAAAATAGAAAAACTTCCTTTGGTTGATGAAAACTTTATTCTAAAAGGTCTTATTACAATCAAGGATATCGAAAAAGCTATTCGTTATCCAAACTCTTCAAAAGATGATAAAGGCAGACTTCTTGCAGGTGCAGCGATGGGAATTACAAAAGATATGCTAGAGAGGGCAAAAGCTTTATTGGATGCCAGCGTGGATGTTTTGGTTATAGACACTGCCCATGGTCACAGTCAGGGAGTTCTCGATGCGGTAAGAAAAACGAGAGAAGCGTTTCCTCAAGCTCAAATAATTGCAGGCAATGTCGCTACCGCGCAAGCGACTGAAGATTTAATTAAAGCTGGTGCTGACGCAATCAAAGTGGGCATAGGACCGGGAGCTATTTGCATAACAAGAGTTATTGCCGGCATAGGCGTTCCGCAGATAACAGCAATTTATGATTGTGCAAAAGTCGCAGCAAAATATAATATTCCCGTTATAGGCGATGGCGGAATTAAATATTCAGGAGATATTCCAAAAGCAATAGCGGCAGGAGCAAGTGTATGTATGATGGGATCTTTATTTGCCGGAACAAAAGAAAGTCCGGGAGAAGATATAATTTTTAACGGTCGCGCTTTTAAAACTTACAGAGGAATGGGATCTTCTTCTGCAATGCTAGCAGGAAGCAGCGACAGATATTTTCAAGATAATGCAAAAAAATTGGTGGCGGAAGGCGTTGAAGGACGCGTTCCATATAGAGGTGAAGTTGGAGATATTGTTTATCAACTGTTAGGCGGATTGAGAGCGGCAATGGGTTATTGTGGCGTTAGTTCAATACAGGAGCTTAAAGAAAAGGGAAAGTTTATTAAAATAACTTCGGCAGGTCTTGTAGAAAGCCATCCTCACGATGTCTTTATAACCAAAGAAGAAAGTAATTATTCTGGTGGCAAATGGTAATAGTTGAATAATAGAAGATAGGCAGGATAACAGCGAAGATTTATGGGTTTTAAGATTAGGTGTTTGTAAGGAAGAAAAGTAACGATGTTTGATAATTTGATTTCGTTTTTTTTAATTGCAGGATTTGGAGTGTTTTTTCAGTGGAAAAAACCCGGCGATATAAATCCGGATGTTGCAAGACATGTAATTAACACGACGGTAATAAGGTTTTTTTTACCGATATTATGTTTCAAAGTTATGGCTACGGCTTCCATAGACAAAAATACAGTGTTATTACCACTTGCTGCAATGGTTACAATTTTTTTCGCCATGTTAATGTCTTTTATAGTCTATACAATGGTTGGCAAAATTGCGACATTGCATAAGGAAGAAAAAGGTGCTCTTATTTTAGGCTCTTCTTTTGGTAATGTAACTTTTTTAGGGTTATTGTTTCTCACCAGCTTGTACGGACAGAGTGCGGCAAAATATGTTCTTTTGTATGATTTGCTTGCAACAACACCTTTGCTGTTTCTTGCAGGCTCAGCGATAGCTGCTTATTATGGTCGCGGACAAAAACTTACAATAAAAGAAAATTTTAAAGTTGTGGCAGAGCTTCCACCTATATGGGCTCTTGTCGCGGGATTTGCAGTAAACTTTTCAGGAATTACCCTTCCAAGTTTTTTACTTACAACATTAGAGCTTATGTCCATGCCTATAGCGCCTTTAATGATATTTAGTATTGGTCTTGCTCTTTCTTTTCCGAAGTTAAAGCATGCCATAATTGCGATGCCTGCAGTTATAATAAAATTGTGCGTTGCACCAATAATTTCTTTTGGACTCGCCAGTTTTTTCGGCATAGACGGTCTTGCCCTAAAATCAGTGGTTATGGAATCGGCAATGCCTACAATGGCGTTGACTTTGGTTCTATCTTCGCAGCATAAATTAGATCATAATCTTTCTTCTTTTCTTATTATATTTACAACAGCTGCCGCGCTTATAACTTTGCCTTTAACAGCACGGCTGGTTAGCGTGTTTTAAAACTGCAATTTTATAGTCAACTAGCTTTATATTGGCGCAAAAATAGATGCAATGCGAGGCGGACTGACAAAGCAGTAAGCTCATTCTTCTTGCTAGGAAATTCAACGACGCGCTATTTTTGAGCTAACTCTGCAGACTACGCCTTTTTGGTAAATTTTGTCTGTTTTGTTTGGTCAATATGTTCATATCATCTCTCATAAAACAGCCAGAGTTTCCTCGAAAATTTAAGTAGCGCAGTTGTATCAATATAAAATTAGTTGACTATAGATAGCTTGCAATATGAAAGTCTGTTATTTGCAAATTAAATTTGTATCGACAGACTTTTGTTACTATTATTTTTTTGTTCTTTAGTTCTTTGTGAAGAAGTTTTAACGAATGGAACGATTTTAAAGCTATAGAGTTTCAAAGGTACAACGAAACAGAACGGCTGATTTTGTATTTTAGGTTACATTTGGGGATATTAAACAGAAAAGAAATATCAATGAGAACAGGCATACTTGAGTATCAAATAATGAAGTTTGTAAAAGCTGTTATGACTTACGAAGACAAGAGCTATCTCACCAAAACAGATAGTTATTACAGGGTTAACGAGACGGATTAACTGAATTGCTTAGTTTAGAGATCAATGCGCCAAAAACGACAGTGCAATGACAAGCGTGAATGAATCCTATTTGCATTTCTAATGTCCCTGGAAATGCAAATAAAAACCAGTATTTTTACCAAGAGTGAACCGATCTAATTCATGTTCAGCGTAGGGCATGTTCTGTCCATTAGTGGTATCGTTTTGTCTTTCTTATTTGGACTTGTCTTCCTTCGGAGATGATTCAGAATTGTCAACTGCAACTGCGCCAACAAGCGACGAAGTCGGAACTGAATTAGAATCAGGATCAGGATATGGTGTAAATGTCCCATCAGCATTAGTATAAGGATAGTATTTCATGCGGTCCCACACCTAATACGACCAGTATTAGGTGGGGGCGATTCTGATATGAGTACTGGTCCGGATTTTGGTTTGGGTTTCGTAAAGTCTCTTTGGATTACATCTGTTGTTATATTTTTGGAACATAAAGAGAGCATAAGCGTAAAAATTAAAAACAACGTAATCAATTTTTTTTATTTGTTTCATCTGCCCCACTTCGCAGAATCCATGCTGAAAAATCTTTAAATTATTACAGATGCATGCACGTTGTAACATAAAAAAAAGACTTAACAGGTTAATTAATATGAAATCTTTTAAAACTGGATATTATCATCAATCAAAATATATATTTGTCCTACTGAATTTTAAGAATTTCCATTTTAGATTTCAACCTTTTGTAAGATTTAGAGCAGTATATTCTGTTATTTTTTGGCGTCATCGTGCATGATATGATTTTGGAACTATTTTGTTAGTATAAAATTTTGATAAAATACCAACTATGATAAAAATCTCTACAGTGGAAATTCCATATAATAAGTTGCTTGTAAGATTGGGGTATTTGCAGACTAAAACAAAACTTGATGGTAAGACTGCAAGTCTTATAAAAGAAAATTTAAGTTTAGTTCAAAAGCTTATTAGACCTAAGGTTGTGGCAGCTTTTGAAAATATAACGGTAATTAATAACGAAGTATTATTTGAAAAAGGTTATAAAATAAAAAGCAGCAATGTTGCCGCGCTTTTAAAAAACAGTTTTAAGGCTTACGGGATTGGCGTAACTATTGGTAATATAGTAGAGAGTAGAAGAGACGAGCATCTTAAGAAAAAAGAAACTTTCAACGCTTTAATCCTCGATGCTGCGGGATCCGTTGCCGCTGAGGAGATAATAACACTTGCGTATGAGCAAATTAAAACTTACGAAGAAAATAACAATAATTTTATAACGAAAAGATATTCACCCGGATATGGCGATTGGAAGCTTGAGGATAATAGAGGATTTTTAGATTGGATTGGCGCGGAATATATAGGAATTAAGCTAAACAAGTTTTGCCAAATGAAGCCTGAAAAATCAATTTCAGCTTTAATTGGAGTTGCGAAATAACAAAGCAAAAAGGAGTGAGCGCAAAATGGAAAAGCAAAAATTTTTGGAGATATTAAAAAGTCGCGTGTTGATAATGGACGGCGCTACCGGTACGGAACTGCAAAAGAAAAAATATCTTGAAGATGTTGTAATTCCTGAAGAATTAAATGTTAAATTCCCTAAAAGAATTTCGGACATTTATTCTTCTTATGTTAATGCAGGATCCGATATACTGCTTGCAAATACTTTTGGCGCAAATCCTATAAGATTAAAACAGCATGGTTTGTTAGACAAAGCTGACGACATAATAAAATCGGGAATAGATTTAATAAGAAAAATATCTCCTAAAACAATTGTAGCGGGAGATATATCGTCAATAGGAGAATATATAGAACCTTTAGGCAGCTTGTCTTTTGACGAAGCTTATAATGCTTTTGCAATGCAGGCATCTTTGTTGCAAAAACACAACGCTGATATTATGATCATAGAAACCATGACGGAAATAAAAGAAATGAAAGCCGCGATTCTTGCCACAAAAGACAATTTTAACGGAGCAATTATTGCTCAAATGACATTTGCAGAAGACGGTATTACAGTTACCGGAAGCGATTTAAAAAGTTTTATTGCGATGGTTGAAAGTTTAGGTGTTGATGCTCTTGGATTAAACTGTTCTATCGGTTCAAAAGATTTAGCGGAACTGGCAAAGGTATTGCGCGAAAATACAAATCTTCCTATATCATTTAAGCCTAATGCGGGAATGCCTGTATTAATAAATCGTGATACCTGTTTTCCTGAAACAAAAGAAGAATTTATTGAGTCCAGTTTAAAAGCCTATTCTTACGGCGTTAATATGTTCGGCGGATGCTGCGGAACAAATCCTGAATTTATAAAAGCTTTGTCAGCTGAGTTAAAAAATAAATCTCCTAAAATTGCAAAGACAACAAATAAGTATTTCCTTTCTACAAGAGTAAAAGCTATTGATATCAACGAAATTAAAAAGCCTGTAATAATTGGCGAGAGAATAAATCCTACAAATAGAAAAAAACTTCAGGAAGAATTGGTTAAAGGCAGTTTTTCTATGGTAAAAGACGAAGCGCGTTTTCAGGCGCAATCAGGCGCAAATCTTTTAGACGTAAATATGGGCGTGCCAAGTGCTGACGAAGAAAAACTTCTTACGAATGCCGTAAATCAAATACAGGAGATAGTTTCAACACCTTTGTGCATAGATTCAAGCAATACAAGCGCTTTAGAGCAAGCTGTTAAAAATTGTGCGGGAAAACCTATTATAAATTCTGTTAACGGCGAGCAAAAAAAACTAGATTTAATACTGCCCATAGTAAAAAGGTACGGCGCTTCTTTGATTGCTTTAACTAGTGACGATAATGGAATACCAAAGACGGCTGAAGAAAGATTAGAAATAGCTGAAAAAATTTTGCGTTTTGCCGATAAGTATGGCGTGGAAAGAAAAAACATTATTTTCGATTATCTTGTGTTGTCTGTTAGTTCTTCTCCTGAGCAAATACAAGAAACATTAAAAGCGATGAAAGAATCAAAGCAATTACATCCCGAGTGCAAACTTGTTTTGGGTGTATCAAACGTTTCTTTTGGTCTTCCTTCAAGACAGACAATAAATTCAACGTTCCTAAAAATGGCTGTAGCGGCCGGCCTTGATTTTGCTATTATTAATCCTCACGAAAATTGGACAATAGATAGTCCTCTTGCTAAAGATTTACTTGAAAATAAAGATAAAGGCGCTGCTAAATACATAGAGGCTTTTTCTTCTTTTAAAAAGTCGTTGCCCAAGGATGGGACAGAAAAACTGCCTTTAGATAAGTGCCTTTATTTTGCAGTTTTAAACGGGAATCAAGAGTCCATAGCTGACATTATAAGGCAGATTATCGCATGCGACGCCAATCCTTTTAAAATGGTAAATGATAATGTGTTAAAAGCGTTAGATATTGTGGGGGAAAAATTTGCTTCAAAAGAATATTTTTTGCCGCAGATAATTATGTCGGCGCAGGCCGCTCAGATGGCATTTGCAATATTAAAAACTACTTTTAAGAAAAGTGAAACTTTTTCCGCGGGCAGAGTCATAATGGCTACTGTTAAAGGTGATATGCACGACATAGGTAAAAATGTAGTGGGAGCGGTGCTTGAAAGCTATGGGTTTGACGTTATAGATATGGGAATAAATGTTGATTCTCAAGAAATAATAAATAAAGCTCGCGAAATTAATCCTATTGCAATAGGGCTTTCAGCTCTTATGACGACTACAATGCCAGAAATGGAAACGGTTGTAAAATTAAGAAATGTGGAACACGTGCCTACAAAAATAATTATAGGCGGCGCCGCTGTAACGGAGAAATTTGCAAAAGAAATTGGCGCCGACGCTTATGCTAAAGATGCTATGGAAACCGCCGAGTACATAAAAACTTTACAAAAAGAATCCTGCAAATAGAAAGTATTTCAAAAAGCGCGCAAGTAGCAAAGAAGATTGCGAAGCTAACTTCATAAGAGAATTATATTAAAAAACGTCAAAGTCCGTAGAGTGAAATATTCAAATTTTGACAGTTGCCAAGAACAATAATGTAAACTCTTTTTATAATCATATTATATTTTACAGCTCGTTTTTTTATTTTAATTTCGTAAAATGAAATACCACGTCAGATTCCGTCTGCCACCCCTCGATTAAAACATTCGAGGGCAGGCTTCTAAGGAAGAACGACTTATTTTAAAAAATGGGAATTAATGCAATGTTTTTTCTCTTTTCATCAACCCACTGAAAAGAGTGGTATAAGAAATCCT
Organism: Candidatus Endomicrobiellum pyrsonymphae; assembly: GCF_020328025.1. Classification (NCBI taxonomy): domain Bacteria; kingdom Pseudomonadati; phylum Elusimicrobiota; class Endomicrobiia; order Endomicrobiales; family Endomicrobiaceae; genus Candidatus Endomicrobiellum; species Candidatus Endomicrobiellum pyrsonymphae. Next base: position 14,338 of record NZ_JAIXMZ010000026.1, read on the forward strand.
TAAAAAAAGGTATAATTAAGTGAGCATATAAGCTTTATCAAGGTAATACTGCTTACAACAATTGTTAATAATGACTAGTAGCTTACGCATAACAGC
>NZ_JAIXMZ010000098.1:0-3281 GCF_020328025.1 Candidatus Endomicrobiellum pyrsonymphae
TGATGGCTGTTGTATGCATATTGCAGAGGCTTTAAATGTGAAATCTGTAATTCTTTTTGGTCCATCCGATGCAAGATATGTAAGTTACGATAATAATATAAATGTTGTTTCGGGACAGTGTCGTAATTGCTATACGCTAAGAGGCTGGGATGTACATTGCCACAGAGAGCTTGAAAATAGACAACCTGTATGTATGGAATCTATCTCGCCTGATTTTGTGGCAAAAACAATCTTAAGATATATTGGTGGGAAGCAGGAATGAAAATTCTTGTTACAGGCGGCGCAGGTTTCGTAGGATCGAGTGTTACGGATGCATTGTTAAAAAAAGACATGATGTTGTTATTTTGGATAATTTATCGTATAGTAAAAAAGAAAATATAAATGAACAAGCTAGGTTTTATAAAACAGATATTTTTGATAAAAAAGCGGTTGGAAATATTTTTAAAAAAGAAAAATCTCAAATTGTTATACATAAAGCTGCGCAGATAGATGTTTGCAAGTCTGTTGCAGATCCTTTCTTTGACGCGGAAGTTAATATTTTGGGATCAGTCAACGTGTTGAACGCTTGTGTTAAAAACAAAGTTGGAAAAATTATTGGATTGGAAGCCTGAAGTTTCCATAGAAAAAGGTATAAAAAACTATTAAATACTTTAAAGCGAGGGGCAGGTGAAAGCTTTTGTTTTGGCCGCCGGAGCGAGTACGAGACTTAGACCGTTGACGATGGATATTCCTAAACCAATGATTCCTATTTTGGGTAAGCCGGCTTTGTATTATACATTTTTAAATCTTTGGAAAAATGGTTTTACTGTCGCTTGCGTAAATACTTATTATCGTCCGGATATTATAACGAATTTTTTTCAAAATAATGATATCAATATCAAGTTGGAATTTTTGCATGAGAAAAAGATTTTGGGAACCGCTGGCGCAATAAAAAATAAAGAAGAGTTTTTTGAAGATACATTTGTAGTTATGTCGGGCGATGGATTGACTGATATTAATTTAAAAAAAGCTGTAGAATTTCATAAAAAGAAAAAATCGCTTGCTACAATAGTTTTAAAAAAAATAAATTTAAGATTTGAATACGGTATAGCAATTACAAATAAAGACGGCGAAATAAAATCATTTGTTGAAAAACCACTGTTGGGAGACGTTTTTAACGACGAAGTAAATACTGGAATTTATGTGTTTGAACCAGAAATTTTCAAATTTATTCCAAAAAATAAATTTTTTGATTTTAGTATGGATCTATTCCCTTTTTTGATGAAAAAAAAGATAAAAATTTACGGTTATGTGATGGATGAATATTGGACAGACATAGGAAATATTGTTGAGTATAAAAAAGGCGTTTTTGATGCTCTCGACGGTAAATTGAAAATTATTCCCATAATTAAGAATAGAGAAAACAAATACATAAGTTCGAACGCAAAAATTGACAAGAGCGTTAAAATTTGTGGACCATGTTTTGTAGGCAATAACGTTGTGATAGGGAAAAATGCAGTAATTGAACCATATTCTGTTATTTCAGATAATGTAACGATGGGTAACAATGTATCCGTAGAAAAATCAATAATATGGGAAAATTCAGAGTTCGGCGACAACGTAAAAATAACAAATACAGTTGTAGGAAGTGATACGCTAATATCGAGTAATGTAACATTATTTGATTCCATAGTGATGGAATACTCTAACAAATAAAGTACTGTAAATTTATAAAAATAGAGCGGAGGAAATTTGTATGACGATTAAGCATGGATATTTTTTTACGTCTGAATCTGTTACCGAAGGGCATCCTGATAAAGTATGCGATATAGTTTCAGATACTATTTTAGATGCAATTTTAAAGCAAGATTCAAAAGCGAGAGTAGCATGCGAGACGTTTATTTCTAAAGGATTGCTTATTGTCGGTGGTGAGATTACCACAACGGCAAAGATTAATACTATAGAAATTATCAGAGAAGTGATAAAGAAAATAGGTTATGATAGACTTTCATTTGGTTTTGACTACAATGCGTGCGCTATTTTAGATTCTATAAATACGCAGTCTCCCGATATTGCCATGGGAGTTGATACCGGAGGAGCAGGCGATCAGGGGTTAATGATTGGGTTTGCATGTAAAGAAACACCTGAATTTATGCCTCTTCCGATAACATTAGCGCATAGACTTTCTATGAGACTGACAGAAGTAAGGAAAAAAAATATATTGCCATATTTGGGTCCCGACGGGAAAACACAAGTTACTGTTGAATATGTTGAGTGGAAGCCTAAAAGAATAGATACTATTGTTTTATCAACTCAGCATACGGAAGCAATTTTAGATAAAACAGGTAACCACATAACAAAGCAATCGAAAGAAGAAATTTTCGATAATATTATTAAGCCTGTTCTTGGAAAATTAATTGATAAAAACACAAAAATATACGTAAATCCTACAGGAAAATTTTTGTTTGGAGGTCCTGCTGCGGATACCGGTCTTACGGGAAGAAAAATAATAGTCGATACTTACGGCGGAATGGCAGCGCATGGCGGCGGAGCTTTTTCAGGTAAAGATTCTACAAAAGTTGATAGAAGCGCATGTTATATGGCAAGGCACATCGCGAAGAACATAGTAGCTGCAGGTTTTGCAGAAAGATGCACTGTGCAACTTGCTTATGCGATTGGCGTGGCTGCGCCAGTGTCTGTAATGATAGACACGCATCATTCAGGGAAAGTACATGGATCTGTACTAGAACCTATTGTAAAAAAGATATTCCCTCTTACACCAAAAGAAATTACTGAGTATTTGGATCTTCGCAGACCAATTTTTGCGCAAACTGCGGCTTATGGACATTTTGGTAGAAATGGTAAAACTATTACGTGGGAAAAACTAAATAAAGTTGACGAACTAAAAGTTGCAGCGAAAATCTAAGAAAGACGGCTCTATTGTACGTAATTCAGGGCATTTTAACAACGAAATAGATTTAAAGTCGTTGAAAAAGATGTCTAAGTTTGTAAAAATGTAAGAGATTTTGTCGATGAATATCAAGAAACAATCCTGCGCTATTAGGTTTTAAAGACATGGTGTAATAAAGACCTTGTCGTCCATCTTTGTCCAAGCTACCATATTTTTTACTGCTTCCAAAGATGGCATTTTCCGTGCTTTATTATTGAACGTAAATAACGTAAATTAAACCTTCTATAAGCTTTAAGTTCTGTCCCTTCAATGTCAGGATTAGCAATATTATTTTCAGTTACGCCAAGTAGTGTTTCCAAAGTATATCCTATGCCCGTTGCTCCATTCCTTT
>NZ_JAIXMZ010000114.1:0-3267 GCF_020328025.1 Candidatus Endomicrobiellum pyrsonymphae
CATACTGTTTCCCCAGTGGCGTTGTCAAGATCACACATTTCAAACCGACTACCCACCAGCTTCATAGCCGATACATCTTGTACTACATCCCCTGCCGTCCCAACGGTTTTAATGTGTGATCTTGACAACGCCACTGGGGAAACAGTATGTGTGAATAAGGGTGATACCTCGACTGTTAGGTTTAAAAGCTCATCACCATATTTCATGCTTTTAAACCTAACAGTCGAGGTATCACCCTTATTCACACATACTGTTTCCCCAGTGGCGTTGTCAAGATCACACATTTCAAACCGACTACCCACCAGCTTCATAGCCGATACATCTTGTACTACATCCCCTGCCGTCCCAACGGTTTTAATGTCGTTCTCAAATATATTCAACGCTACATTCCTTCCTAGCCCACTTACTCCGCTCCCACTATTCTTGTTTCCTCCGCATGAACTCAACACCAAACTAAATACTACAACTACGCTTACCATCTTCTTGAAATTAACCACTCTAAATCCCCTTTCGTTCTTGTAGTCTAGACTCTTTAAACCCTTCTTACTTTGTTCTTCAGAATCTAAACTCTATTTTCGTACTCTTTTAAATAATCAATTACAACTATTGTCATTATACAAATTTAATCCCTTACTTTTAACATTTTAATCTTAAATGAAGATTGTTTGTCAAATAAGAAAACCAAAAGATGGCTTTTTTGGTATAACACTCAAAGAGGACACAAGTCTTTAAATTACAAAATCCCACTTCATTGTTTGCAACTACTTTGATTTCCTAGAATGCGCATTATGTTGTGATGTTTTACAAGAATTTGACAAGAAAAAAATAATATGTTACCCTCTGCGAGTCGTCACCCACCGGTTGTGGCTGGTTAGTTTTGTCTTTGCGTAGCACAACTTTTCTCACATCAAAGGGCCCGTAGCTCAGTTGGCAGAGCACCTCACTTTTAATGAGGGTGTCGTGCGTTCGAATCGCACCGGGCTCATCCTGCTCCCATCGTCTAGGGGTCTAGGACACAGGATTTTCAATCCTGCGACACGGGTTCAAATCCCGTTGGGAGCATTGACTTTATACGTGATTTTGCCCATTTTGTAAGCAATTCGTAAGCTCTCATTGCAAATCAACAACAAAACTATCATACTTATTATACATAATTTTATTACATAGTCAATCTAAAAAAATACTATTTAAACTTTAAAAGTAAAACTCGTAGGACGTTTTTGCCTAAAGGCGATAATTTTGATAGTATAAGCATAAGATAGTATGTCGCAACTATAGAAAAGCGACTTAACAATAGACCAGGAAAATGTCTTGGCTACTTCGCACGTCAGTACGAAAGAAAATACTATCGACTTAAAATTAAGGAATACCATACGAGATAGTCGTTTGCTTATTTGTGATTTAACGGATAGAAATAATGGAGCTTATTTTGAAGCTGGTTTTGCTGAAGGTTTAGGAAAGGCTGTTATATACATTTGCGAGCAATCGTCTTTTAATGAGCGCGAACAAGGCGAAAATAGACTTCATTTTGATGTTGAACATCAAGAAATATATAGATGGAAAAAAGATGATGATGGTAGCATTAAAGAATTCAAAGAACACTTAGAGGCGAAAATTAGGGTATCGCTCTAAATAAAATTAGATAGAATGCCACCATTTGCCACGCAGTAAGCTTTTGTAGTAACCAGACCCAAGCAACTCGAACCCAATCTCAAAATACCAAGAAAAATGTTGAAACGCTTTATCACTTTTGTACCCAAAACATACCCTTTTATGAGTAAAGAAACAGGGGGACATCACTTCCACTATAAACTCAAAGATTTTTCAAAGATTTTCAGATATTCTCAACCGTTATCCAACACTTTTTATAGCTCTTAATCAAGACTATAATCTTTTATTCGTATTGTGCAGAATAACTGACCCAGCCAATTTTATCATTCTTTCCGCAAAGTATGCAGCCTTGTGTATCTTTTGAGAGAACTAAGTTCCAGCCAGGTCGTTACACTTGCGTTTCTCTGTGCGCCATAATATAATGTCGCTCATATGCTTCTCCAATGGGCGCGGAATTTAGTTCATTTGAACTTTGCCCCAGAGACTTTGGCTCTTTACCACAAAAAATACCACCTTACTTGTAGTGTCCCTTTAGCCGTTTTTTGGGGGTCGTTTTGATTGGTTTTTGATTATAATCTTTAATGATTTTAGGTTAAATTGTTAAAAGTTTTGATATAATTACAATAGTTGTAGCTTGATTTGTCAAAAGCTCTTTAATTTGGTATAGTTGATTTTCTTGTAAATGCAAAACAAAAAAAGTGGCAGTTAAATAAAAGAGGGAAATTTTCACGTGAAGCAATACATGGTCCACATTCCCCTAATCTCTAAATCTAAATCTATCAAAACCTATAGATAGAAACAAAAGAGGAAATAGTATGATGACATTACGTTTAAGAAGATGTGTAAGCTTGTTTGTTTGCCTTTCTCTGCTCCTTTCGGCATGCTCCCCAGGTAAAAAATCTAGCAAAGCTGGCGAGCTCGCTAGAAATAAAGTAAAGTTGACTTATGGTCTATGTTCAAATAAGGATAGTGTTATTGTGGATGCAGAAAAGCCTATTGAATCATCTATAATAGGTGAAATGAATTGTGTAACAGAGAACGGCAATACAACGTGTACAAAAGAAGATAACATTAAGTGTGAATTGAAAAAAGTTGAGCTGTGCGACGAGCTAGGTGAAGATTGTAGAAATTTCAAATTTGGCGTGACCCCGGTACCGTGCAATGAACCAAGCGATAAATCAAAAGGCGCATGTCTTCCTATGATCCTAAGAGAAAAGAAGGAGCCGGGGAAGAACAGGATAACCGGGAAATCAACATCAGGCAGTAACGACCCCACCGGCAACAACGGAGCGGCATGGTATACACCAACATGGTATACTTTAATAACAGAAGGAGTACTTGGAGTAGTAGCAATATTAATAATGAGAGAGTTTGTGAAATCAACAACTCCAAAAATATTATACGTAGCAACAGGAATAAGTGCAGTAGTAGGCGGAGAAATAGCAAGAGTAGTGACTACAAGATTCGACGTGGGAGCAGTAGGAGGAGGAGGATTTACAGGAGCAACAGGAGGAGCATTGATGGGAGGAGTAGTATTCTCACTAGCAGAGAAATTACTGATGAGAAGTACTGATGGTTGGTGGAGTACAATAGAAACGGGAGCAATAATAGGAACAATTGCAGGAGGAATATCAGGGCTAGTAACAGGATTAGAAA
>NZ_JAIXMZ010000003.1:0-18419 GCF_020328025.1 Candidatus Endomicrobiellum pyrsonymphae
AAACAAACTCAAAATAGATGAGAATATGTTTTCAAAAACCGATTTTCATGTGCATGTTCCAGAAGGCGCAGTGCCAAAAGATGGACCAAGCGCTGGTATTGCTTTGGCAACAGCTCTTGCTTCGGTTTGTATGGACAAACCTGTTAAGAAAAAAATTGCAATGACGGGTGAAGTTACACTGAGGGGAAGAGTGTTAGTGATTGGCGGGTTAAAAGAAAAAGTTTTAGCGGCTTATAGAGAAGGAATGAAAATGATTTTGTTCCCTGAGGGTAATAAAAAAGATTTGGTTGATATACCTGAGGATATAAGAAAAAAACTGCAGATGATACCTGTTGCTCACATGGACGATGTAATTTCTTTAGCGATAGAACAGCTTGCAAAAAATAAGAGTAAAGTCGTAAGAAAAAATAGTGGAAGAAGCAGAAAATGATGAAGCGCTATCTGCTAACGCCGGGGCCTACCGCGATTCCACCTGAAGTTGCTCTTAAAGAAGCTCTGCCGATACTCCACCACAGAACAAGCGAGTTTGCGGCTATTTACAAAGATGTCGCAGAAGGTTTAAAATATGTCTTTCAGACAAAAAACGAGGTGTACACGCTTGCTACATCCGGTACCGGTGCCATGGAAATGGCTGTTGTAAATATTTTAAGTCCGGGAGATGAAGTTATAGTAGCGAGCTGTGGAAATTTTGGCGATAGATGGATAAAAATAGCCGAAGAGTATGGTGTAAAAGTTATTTCGGTTTCTGTTGAGTGGGGAAAAGTTGTAAAACCTGAAGAAATAGGAAGAGTTCTTAAGTCAAATTCAAACATTAAAGCTGTTTATACTACGTTTACAGAAACATCGACAGGTGTTGCTAATGATATTAAATCTATTGGTGAAGTAGTTTCAAGAACAAATGCTGTTTTGGTTGTTGACGCAATTTCAGGGCTTGCAGGTCAGGAATTTAGAACAGACGATTGGAAGATCGATGTTGTAGTTTCATGTTCTCAAAAAGGATTTATGCTTGCTCCAGGACTTGCGTTCATAACGTTGAGCGATAAAGCGTGGGAACTTGCCGAAACTTCAAAAATTCCTAAATTCTATTTTGATCTTAAAAAATATAAAGAATCCTATGCTACAAATGAAACCCCCTTTACTCCTCCTGTAACTCTTATTGTAGCTCTTCAAGAATCAATAAGACTTATCAAGGAAAGAGGCTTGGAAAATATGTGGAACGATCATAAAATCCTTGCCAAAGCTGCCAGAGCTGGTATGAAAGCTTTGGGCTTAAATCTTTTTGGTGAAGTCCCATGTGAAGTTGTTACAAGCGTTTCTGTTCCTGCTGAAATTGGAGTAGAAATAGTTAAAACATTGAGAGAAAAATATGGAGTATCAGTTGCCGGCGGACAAGGCGATTTGAAAGGCAAAATTATAAGATTTGCGCATATGGGTTATATCGGAAAAGCTGATTTGCTTGTAGGCTTTGCATGCCTTGAAATGGTTTTAAGCGAGCTCGGCGTAAAAGTTGAAAAAGGTAAGGCAGTAGCTGTGGCTGAAGAGGAGTTGTTGAAAGCATAACGTTGTTTGTTACCGGTTTGTCATGCTGAGGAAGCAAAACGACCGAAGTATCCAAAATTAGGCATATATCGAACAATGCAAACAAGAAAGGTTGAAAATGTTTGGAATAAATAATAAAACAGAAGAATATAATGTTGAGTTTAAAAATAGTAATGAAACAGAAATAGAAGGAGTAAATGAGGGAAAGAAGATAGACAGTATAAACTATGGCGAACTTGTCGTCTGCAGTACAATTTTAGTATTTGTTACGTTGATTTTTGCTTGTATCTTTCCAAACGGTAGATATAGTATAATGAAAGAGTGACAGTTCCTCAATAAAGACTTTCTAGGGTAAACTTCACCTGATGGGGTGTCCATTTGTTAATTCGTTATTGTTCAGTAGCGTTTGTGAGGAGCAAGTGTCTATATCAAAAAGATTTGATAAAAGTTGTAAAATAATTTCCAATAAAGAAATCTGCAACGATTATTTTGAGTTAAAAATTAAAGTAGATGGTATCTCTAAACATTGTTTTCCGGGTCAGTTTTTTATGATTGGCGCGCCGGGCGTTTTTCTTCGTCGTCCTATAAGCGTTCATGACGTTGGTAAAAATACTTCAAGTTTTTTATATAAAGTTGTCGGTAAAGGTACAAAAATTTTGTCTTCAATGCGGTCAGGCGAACTGCAGCTTTTGGGACCTTTAGGCAAAGGGTATGATTTAGAAACTTATAAAGAATCAAATCATGTTATCGTTGCGGGCGGTACCGGAATAGCGTCAGTGTACTTTCTTGCTACTAAATTGAAAAAAAAAGGAATTTTATATTACGGCGCGCGTTCAAAAAAAGATTTATTATGTCTTGATAAGTTTAAAAAAATAGGTTGGAAAGTTGATGTTTCTACTGAAGATGGTTCAAAAGGACATAAAGGTTATATTACCGACGTATTGGCAGAAAAACTAAAAGAAAATGATGTTATATTTGTTTGTGGTCCAACTCCCATGCTTAAAAAAGTTTCACAGATTGCAAAATCAAAAAATGTAAAAGGATTTGCATCGCTTGAAGAAAAAATGGCATGTGGCGTAGGGAACTGTCAAGGTTGTGCCGTAAAAATAAACGGTCAAATTAAAATGACATGCAAAGACGGTCCTGTTTTTAAAATTGAACAAGTGGAATTATAGATATTGGGTATTACATCTCGCGATAAACGCGTGAAAGATGTAATATTTTGTCAGTTGTTGTCACAGTCGCCCTGTTCTATTGCCCATATCCTTCTCACTTCCCATCCCCCTTTGTCTTTTTTTTGCCTCGACCTTGCGAGGTCGCGACGCGACGGACAAGGAACGCACAGATAAGTAGCGCAGTTGCAAACTTCGACTATTTGGGTAGGGAGATTGATCGGGATTGAAGATTGGCAGAATGAGAGGCTGCTTCTCGTCGTAAGATTTTTTTCATGTGTTTGATGTAATGAAGGAGCTTAGATAATTTGATGAAACCTTGCAAGTGTGGTTCAACAGAATTTGTTTCAAATCTAAATAGCTATGATGTTTTTGAGCTGGTTGATGGTAAATTGGAATTTATAAGAAGAGAATTTGCGGATGAAGAAGAGGAGATCTTTTGTCGGAAATGCACTAAAAAAATAAAAATTGAATAACAATGAAAGAATATTATTTAAGAAAAGAATTTACACTGTATAATGGCGACTGTATTGATGTCTTAAAATCGTTGTCTGCAAATTCCGTAGATATGATATTTGCGGATCCTCCTTATTTTTTGTCAAATGGTTCTTTTACGTGCCACGCTGGCAAACGAGTAAGCGTGAAAAAAGGCAATTGGGACCTAGGCAACGGCGCGCAGGAAAATTTAAAATTTCACATCGAATGGTTAAAGGAATGTAAAAGAGTTTTAAAATTGAATGGCACAATTTGGGTAAGCGGCACATATCATTCCATTTATCAGTGTGGCGTGGCTTTAGAAATCAATGAATATCATTTTTTAAACGATATAGCTTGGTTTAAGCCGAATGCAGCGCCTAATTTGAGTTGTCGTTTTTTTACCGCTAGTCATGAAACTTTAATTTGGGCGCGTAAAAATAAAAAAAGTAAGCATATTTTTAATTACGATTTAATGAAAAACGGAAAGTGGCAAGAAGATTCTCTAAAAAAAAGTGGAACGCAGATGCGTAGCGTATGGTCAATTGGTACACCAAAACCTTCTGAAAAACTATTTGGCAAACACCCAACGCAAAAGCCGTTAGATTTGCTTAAGAGAATAATTTTGGCGAGCACTGATAGAGGCGATGTTGTGCTAGATCCTTTTACCGGAAGTTCGACAACAGGCATTGCAGCGATGCTAAATGATAGAACGTTTATTGGCATAGATAAAGAAAAACAATATTTAGATTTATCTATAAAGAGATTTGAGAATTTAAGATCAACTAAAGTAAGTGATACGACTGCCAATAAATTGAATTGCAATTTTTTACAACCTATGTTGTTATTAGAACCTAAAGAAAAATACGTATTAAAAAGAAAAAGGTAAATATAATGGCTAATAGTAAATCTTGGTTGAAAATTTGTAACGATTATAAAATACTTCAACATAACTTTAATAAATCACCATTTTTGTTAAGCGCGACTCAAATAAAAAAATCGTGTCAAGGATTTAAAAAAACAAGCGAGAAAGAAGTTCGTATTTTATGCAAACAAGACACCAGAAAAGATCGTCCCGATATTTTTATTGATAATAACTTGTTTTTACTGCCGGTAAAAAATGGTTTTTACAACATAATAAAAGGCGAAGGATATGTTGATATCCCTAAAGTTAACACGAAAACTAAAATATATCCTTCTAAACTTAATTTTGTGTTGGAAACATCAAAAATAGGCAATTCAGAAATGCAATATTTAGATTACGCGTACGCAAGCAGTTTAATCCGTACTTTTATGAAAGATCCTTCGCTGGTTTTAACTATACGAGGCAGAAAATATACTCCTTCTTTTAATTTTAATGTCAATAAACAGACAATAAACGTAAAGAGCGTTCAAACAGAAGTAGATGCAGGTTATGAGGGGACATCGCAAGTGGTTTTAATTGAGGCAAAATCTTTTGCAACTACAAATGTGATTATTCGACAGTTATTTTATCCATATAAACAATGGCAAGCAGTGACAAAAAAGAAAGTAACAACATTATTTTTTGAGAAGACGTTAAACAATAATGCTTATTCAATTTGGCAATTTAGTTTTACAGATTTCAATGATTATAACAGTATTAGATTTGTTCGTTCTGAAAGATTTGAAATAGAAGAATAATAATGAAACCAGACTTGAGCATAAATTTTGTGGGAATTAAATTTAAAAATCCGGTGCTTACGGCATCCGGGACTTTCGGTTATGGTTATGAACTTGAGGACTTAATTTTGTTGAAACAACTCGGCGGTATTGTAACAAAAACAATTACTTTAGAACCTCGTTCGGGAAACTTGCAACCGAGAATTGCCGAAGTAGCTTCAGGAATGTTAAATAGTATCGGACTGCAAAATATTGGTGTTAGAGCTTTTGTTGAAGAACCTCTTGAAAAGTTAAACAAAATCGGCGTGCCTATAATTGTAAGCGTTGCCGGGGCATCTACAAACGAGTGTGTCGAAACTGTAAAAATATTGAGTAGACAAAACGGCATATCTGCAATAGAACTTAATTTGTCATGCCCTAATTTAAAAAAGAAAATAGTTTGTCACGATTTACCCTTAATGCGGAATGTAATAAAAGGAGTAAAAAAAGTGTCGAAAGTTCCTGTTATTGCAAAACTGTCTCCGCTTGTAACTGATATTGCAGAACTTGCTTTAGTGGCGCAGAATACAGGAGCAGATGGGGTAACTCTTGCAAATACTTATCCCGCAATGGCTATAGACGTTAAAACTTTTAAGCATAAACTTTCTACTGTTAAAGGAGGAATGTCAGGAGCTTGTGTAAAGCCGATGTCTGTGCGTTGCGTATATGACTCTTATGGAAGTATAAAGATACCAATTATAGGTTGCGGTGGTATAACGACGGGTGAAGACGCAGTTGAATTTATGCTTGCAGGGGCAACGATGGTAAGCGTCGGAAGCACGAGCTTAGTTTCTCCGAAAAAATTAATAACTATTATTGATGAGGTTGAAAACATATTGAAAGAGAAAAATATTAAATCTGCAAAACAAATAGTTGGTATGCTTAATACTGTAAAAAATAAAAGCAGTCCTTGATCCCGCGTACACACTGTCAGTGCTTGTGGCATTAGCACACCTCATATCCCGGTGACTTCGCCTTCGCTTCGCCACTTTCTGAGAAAGCGCAATAAAAAAAGGAAAAGGAATATGAAAAAGATTATATTGGCTCTCGATGTTTATGATTTTAAAAAAGCTGAAAAACTTGTAAAAGAAACTAGTCCTTATATTGATGTTTACAAGGTCGGACCTATACTGTTTTTGCAGTCGGGCAAAGAAATAATAAAAATGATTAAAGATAACGGGAAAGAAGTATTTTTGGATTTAAAATTTCACGATATTCCCGTTACTGTGAAACGTTCGGTTGAATCTGCAAGAGAGTTGGGTGTGTTTAGTTTGACTACGCATTCAATAGGCGGAGAAGAAATGCTTAAAGCCGCCGCAGCTATTGAAAATAGACCAAAAATTTGGGCGGTAACGGTTTTAACAAGCCAAATTATAACTCCGGAAGAAGTTACAAGAAGGGCAAAACTTACAAAATCCTGTGGGATTGATGGTGTGATTTCTTCTCCGTTGGAAATAGCGCTTATTAAAAAAGAATGCGGAAAAGATTTTAATGTCGTTACTCCGGGTATCAGACTTTTAAAGGTTAATGATGATCAAAAAAGAGTCGCAACTCCGGAAGTTGCGATAAAAGAAGGTGCTGATTTTATAGTTGTAGGCAGACCAATACTTGAAGCTGAAAATCCTGCTGAAGCTACAAAAAATATTTATGAGAGGACTTTGATAAAATGAATCTTTCTGTAAAAAATGCAAACAAGTTATTTCGCGATGGACTAAGGATAGGTCTTTTGTTGCAGGTTGGAGGCATAGGTCCGATTTGTATGTTGGTTTTCCGTCTTTCTTTATCTTTGCCCATAGCAAAACTGTTAGTAGGTATTGTAGGTATAACGCTTGCAGACGTTATATATACCGGATTGGCTGTTCTTTCAATATCTGCTATTATGAAAAAAATACAAGGTTATCAGAGAATTTTTGATATTGTTGTGGGCATAGCTTTAATGGTATTTGGAGTATTATTTATAACTGCCGGACATGTTGTGGATTCAAATACTTTTCAAGGTCACGATCTGTTTTTCTGGTTATTTGGATTGACTATCGCAAATCCTATTACTATTTTGTTTATTACAGGAATTTTTTCGCTTGAAATCAGCAAGCGAAATATGAATTTAAAAGAATCAGGTGTTTTTGCGTTTGGATTTTCGTTAGCCGCTCCTATTTTTCTGACTTTTGTTGCATCGGTCGGCAGTCTTACAGGAAAGATTTTCCCAAGCGTTGTTATTCAAATAATTAATACTATGATGGGATTTGTTTTGGTGTTTTTAGGAGCAAGAAATATATTTTTTAAAGGCAAGAAAAAAAAATTACCTGAGGATGTATAATATATGCAGCAAGAACAATTAAAAGAATTATTTAAGAAAAACAACGCCCTTTTAACCGGCCATTTTAAGCTTTCAAGCGGACTTCATTCCGATACGTATTTTCAGTCGGCTCTTATTTTACAACATCCAACAGAAGCGGCAAAACTAGCTGAAGAACTAGCAGAAAAAATTAAAGAAAATAATATAGAGATTGATGTTGTTGTTTCTCCGGCAATGGGCGGCGTTATTATTGGTCATGAAATGGGAAGAGCGTTAGGTACGAGCGCAATATTTACCGAAAGAGTTGACGGAAATGTTGCTTTACGAAGAGGATTTTTTGTAAATGATGGCAAAAGAGTTTTAGTAGTTGAAGATGTTATAACAACTGGTCTTTCCACAAGAGAAGTTATAGATTCCTTAAAATCTTCAGGGGCAAAAGTTGTTGCAATTGGATCTCTTGTTGATAGAAGCGCTGGGAAAATAGACTTTGGTGTTCCAAGATATTCTCTATTAAGTCTTGAAGTGAAAAGCTATAAAGAAGGCGAATGTCCTATGTGTAAGAATGGGAGTGTTGCAATAAAACCGGGTAGCAGGAAATAAACATTCTTAGATTTTTATAGCGAGGAAGTTTGATCCATGAATATATTATGGGCATTTGCCCCGATTCTTCTTTTTGTATTTATTTTTGTTGGTAGCGGAATATATTTTTCTCTAATGGGTTATGCAGAGTCGTTTACTATACTACCGCCTGTGGTTGCGATAGTACCGTCTATAATTTTAGCATGGGTGAGAAATCACAAACCCACAGAAGAAAAAACAACAGATTTTCTCTCAGGAATTGGCGAGAAAGATATCATATATATGTGCGTGTTGTTTCTATTAAGCGGAGCTTTTGGAGAGGTGACTAAAAGCATAGGCGCGATAGACTCTTTGGTAAATTTCATAATATCTTTTGTTCCCGGAAAGTTCTTACTAGTAGGAATATTTTTAATATCTGCTTTTTTATCAACTGCCATAGGTTCGGCTCTTGGAACGGTAGCTGCTGTAGGACCGGTAGCTGCTAATTTTTGCTTGCATGCTAATGGTCTTTCAATGCCTGTCGCTATGGGCGCAGTTATAGGAGGGGCTTTTTTTGGAGATAATTTGTCGCTGGTTTCGGATACTACAATTGTAGCTATATCGTCTCAAGGCGCAAATGTCAAAAAGAAATTTAGTATAAATCTCAAAATAGCATCCGTTGCCGTTATAATAGCTATTATTGCTATGTGGTTTTCCGTGACAATAACTGCAGATCAAATGCACGGCCACGATTTTTCTCTAATATTAATTCTACCATACGTTGCTTTGTTGGTTCTGGCTTTTAACGGAGTAAATGTTTTGGTTTGTTTGATGCTTAGCATATTATTCTCTGGTGTTATAGGTCTTTGCTATCGCTCTGATTATTCTCTGCTAACATTTTGTAATGGCATGAATTCTGGATTTTTAAAAGTATATGGGGTACTTTTGCTTGGTTTAATGGTCGGAGGTTTATCTGGACTTATAGGCAATGATGTGGTAAAAGAAACTGCAAATGTTATATCCAAACGTATTTTAAGAGGCAAAACTGAATCCAAGTTGCCTCAGTTTATCATAAGTGGCTTGGCGATCATGTTTACGTTTCTTTTGTCAAACAATGTTATAGCCATAATTTGTTGTGGAAAAATAGCTAAAGATATAGCTAAAAACAATGAGATTTCTCCTCACTATTCTGCTACCATACTCGAAGTGTTCGCATGTGGAGTAAAAGGGTTGCTTCCACACGGTACGCAGGTTTTGCTTGCAGCGTCTCTTGCGGGCATATCGCCTATTAGTATTTTGCCGCGCGTGTATTATTGCCATGCTTTAATAGTTGTGAGTGTATTGTTTATTTTGGTTGTAAGTAAAAGAAGTTCAATTGTAAATTGATAAGAAGAGGGAATACAAATGTCTATAACAACATATAGAAAAGCAGGCGTAAACATTGAGGCAGGCAACGAACTTGTAAAAAGACTTAAGAAAAAGTTACCTAAAATAGGTGGTTTTGGAGGATTATTCCCCATAGTCGGGACAAAATACAATCTTGTCAGTTCTACAGACGGGGTAGGTACAAAGTTAAAACTTGCTTTTCTGTTAAATAAGCACGATACTGTAGGAATAGATTTGGTTGCAATGAACGTAAATGATTTAATATGTGTCGGTGCAAAGCCTTTATTTTTCTTAGATTATTTTGCCTGTGGCAAACTTAATGTGGATCAGGCAGAGCAAGTTATCAAAGGTATAGCTAAAGGATGCAAATTGTCATGTTCACAACTTATAGGTGGAGAAACTGCCGAAATGCCCGGATTTTATAAAGATGGAGAATACGATTTAGCAGGTTTTTCAGTTGGCATCATTGAAAAAGGGAAAGAAATTAACGGAAGTAAAATAAAATCCGGCGATGTAATAATAGGATTGCCGTCAAGCGGACCTCATTCAAACGGATATTCTCTTATAAGAAAAGTTTTCTCGGATTCAGAATTAAAAAAATATTCAAGACAGCTTCTTGCTCCCACAAGGATCTACGTTAAAGAGATTCTTGCCGCTCTTACAAAATTCAACTCAGAAAAACAAGATATAGTAGGTATTGCCCATATAACAGGTGGGAGTTTCTATGACAAAATAGCAAGAATCTTGCCTGAAAATATCAGAGTGGTTATTGAAAAAGGTTCGTGGAAAGTTCCTGAAATTTTCAAACTTGTTCAAGAAAAAGGAAACGTTCCTGAAGAAGACATCTATAGGACGCTCAATATGGGAATAGGGATGATTTTAATTGTTCACGCTAATGTTGCCACGCAGGTGAAGAGATTTTTTAAGGACGCAGAGGCAATAGGATATATTAAAAATGGTAAAAAAGGCGTTGAATTAATATGATGCGTGAAATTTTTTCAGTGGAAACTTCAATTCAAATGGAACCATTGAAAAAGGATAAGAAAAAATGAATTGAAAAGGGATCTAATGTGGAATATAAATAAAAAAATATTTTATTTATACAGTGTCAGCAGGATGTAAAACTCAAAATAAATGTTGCGTTGATATGTTTTTTGTCATCTTGAATAATATTCTCGAATAATATTCTCGTTATTTCGTTTCTTGTTTTATACTGTATATCATAATACTTTTTCAAATATACCATTAAGAAATGTAATATTTTCATTTATTTATGGATTACGTTTTGATATTTCAGTTATCAATATGTTTCTGTGATATTTTATCATTCTTCTGTTTATTCCTTTTGCTCAAAAATCTCATAAGTTTTTAAAAATTTGAGGATAAATGTATAACAAAAAATTTTAAGTCGTTAATTTTTAAAATAATATCTATTAATTTTATATTTTTATTGTTGATGTCGGTATTTCGTTTCGTATTTTTTACGTACTATGGCAAGGGACTGAGTTTTGAAGAGCTTGGTTTTGATATATTGAAAGCATTTTATATGGGCGTGAGATATGATTTAGCAGTTTTGGCATATTTGAATATCCCTATAACTTTTTGTTTGGTTATTTTATTGTTTGTTAATAAGGAACTTATACTTAAAAATATTATTACTTTTTTTAAATTATATTACACTATCTTCGTGGGAAGTCTTTTTCTTTTGTTAATTTTTGATTTTGGTTTCTATTCATATTTTCAAAATCATTTCAATATTTTGATTTTTGGACTGTTTGAAGATGATACTAAGGCATTACTGTCAACGTTTGCTGAGAATTATAATCTGTTTCTAGCAGTTGGCAGTTTTATTTTGTTGTATGTAATAATTTTTATTCTTTCAAAATATATGTTGGTTTTAAAATATGAGAAAGATGTTTTTCCAAGAAAGTATGTGTTTAAAATAGTGGTTGCTGTTGCAATGATATTGGTTAATTTCATGGCGGCAAGAGGTTCTTTTGGAATTTTTCCTCTTGGTATGGATAACGCGGAAGTTTCTTCAAATTCGTTTTTAAATAAAGTTTCCATAAACGGAATATATACTTTACAAAATGCCATAGAACTTAGACATCAAGACAATAATAAAGTTGATTACGCAACAAAAGCCGGATATGAAAGTGATATAAGAAAAGCATTTGCGGATTATTTAAATATTAACATTAGCGATATCCCTGAAAAAAATCCTGAGGACTCTTTATCTTGCGTACTGCCATATAATAAAGCGATAGAAGATTTAAAGCCAAATGTTATTCTTATTGTTATGGAAAGTTTTGGTGGAGATTTAGCAAAATATAACTCCGAAACGTTTAATGTTTTGGGCGAATTAAAAAAACATTTCGACACAGATTTGGTTTTTTATAATTTTTTACCAGCGCATGAAGGCACTATAGGAAGCCTCGAAGGTATTATTACAAACGTAGTAAGATTACCGTTTTCAATCTATTTATCACAATCAGAATATGCATACAAAAAATATGCTTTTTCAGGTCCAATACCTTATAGAAATAAAGGTTATGAAACCACTTTTTTATATGGCGGTAACGTAGGCTGGAGAAATGTAGGCAATTTTATGCCAAACACTGGTTTTGATAATGTTTTAGGCGATGGCAGTATGGATAATGCTTAGACTCGCAGTCAATGGGGTGTTTATGATGAACATCTTTTTGAATATTTGTTTGAAGTGTTAAGTCAAAACGAAAAACAAAAATTTATTTATGTTATGACAACAAGTAATCATCCTCCGTATTCAATACCAAATGATTATAAACCTCTTCCTCTTAATGTCCCTGAGACCTTGGATAAGAACATAATAGGAAGGAGGCTTGCTGATAAAAGATTTATTACTTATCAGTACTCAAACGAAATGCTTGGCAGGTTTATTACAAAAATCAAAATATGCAGATAACACCATTATAGCAGTTACAGGTGATCATAATTTTTGGAACGTTATAGGTTATTCAGAAAAGACGATGCTAGATTCATTCAGAGTTCCATTTTATCTATACATTCCCAATACGTTGAAACCTAAAAACATAGACACTTCTGTTTTCGGTTCACATTTAGACATTTTGCCAACTTTGTACAATGTATCGATTTCAAGCACGGAATATACAGCTATGGGTAAAAATCTTTTATCAAATCAGACCAATAATAATATTATTTCAATAGATAATGGTTTTATAATGAATAACAGTAGCATTGTAAAGTATAATTTCAATAATGGCGAGGCAGCATTCTATAAGTGGAATCGGAGTAAAACAGGAGAAATAGAACAATCCTCTGAAACAAAGGAACATAAAGATTTAATTAAACATTATTTGTCCGGCATAGCTATTTCCGATTACTTAATTAAGAATACTGGCAAATAACTCCTTGAAATGTGAATGAAGCTCAGTGGCAAGAAATTTTGGTACTTTTGTTTCGTCTGACAAAAATACAATTGATTGCTAACACTTTTGTTATTTTGTAGAATTACGTAAACTCGTTGTTACAGAAAATTTGTAAAAAGGACGTGTAAAATGGGTTGTTGCGTGAGTTGTTTGTTTCAAGATGGCAATAGTCTCGATGAAAAAGGCAGTGGTGTGGCTTTTTGTATGGTCAAAAAGAAGTGGTCGCCAAAAAATGAGTCGTGTAAGAGTTTTACTGAGTTATGCGGATTTAAGCAAAGAAACACGTAGCCAGTACGCGTTTAAAATTCGTTCAAGCAAGTTTTATGGAAATAGTGAGATGGCATAGGCTGTCAGGCAGAAATGGAAAGCAATGATAATTACTTTGATTTTTTGCTTTTGTTATTTTTGTTGCAACAGTGAAATTTTTCGATAAATACATTTTCTAAGAAATTTAATACTTATAGTCAGGGGATTGAATGAATTTGTTAGTTATAGGCTCCGGCGGAAGAGAGCATGCAATATGTTGGCGTTTTGCAAAAAGTTCTAAAGTTGACAAAATATATTGTGCGCCGGGAAACAGCGGAATATCGCAAATTGCTGAGAGCGTAGATATTGCAGCAGACGATTTTGCTAAACTTGCAGACTTTGTTAAAGCAAATAAAATAGATTTTACTTTTGTAGGTCCTGAAGTTCCATTGTCTTTGGGAATAGTGGATTATTTTCAAACTAAAGGTTTAAAGATAGTAGGTCCATCAAAAAATGCCGCTAAATTAGAATCAAGCAAAATATATTCTAAGGAATTTATGCTGAAGTATGGTATTCCTACGGCGCGGTATAATAATTTTGCAAATGTTGGTGACGCTTTAAAATTTTTAGAAAGTTGGGAAGAAAATAATAAAGTTGTAGTAAAAGCCGATGGACTTGCATCCGGTAAAGGCGTTTATGTGTGTAATGGCAGAGAAGATGCTAAAAATGCCGTTAGGCGGATGATGAACGAAAAGGTTTTGGGCGATGCCGGAACAAGCGTAATTGTAGAAGAATATATCAATGGTCTAGAACTTTCGTGCTTAATGTTTACAGACGGCGTGTCTTATTCTGTGATGCCTGTCTCCCAGGATCATAAACGTATATACGATGGCGACCGAGGTCCAAATACCGGCGGTATGGGGGCATATGCTCCTGCTCCTTTGGCTATGGGTAATGTGAGTAAAAAAATTGATGCCATCGCTCGTAAAGTTATAGGTGGTATAAAATCTGAACAACTTGACTATAAAGGAGTTTTGTACATTGGTATAATTATGAACGACGACTCTCCGTACGTTTTGGAATTTAATTGTCGTTTTGGTGATCCTGAAACGCAAGCTGTTTTGCCACTACTAGATACAGATTTAACCGATATTTGCATGGCAATTTTAAATCAAAAACTTTCAAATATAACGGTTAATTGGAAAAAAGAGTTTTCGGTTTGTGTAGTACTTGCGTCAGGCGGATATCCGGAAAGTTTTAAAAAAGGTTTTGAAATAAAAGGAATTGAAAATATAAATGACAAAAATACAATGGTATTTCATGCCGGAACAAAATTTGAAAATGGCAAATTTGTTACTTCCGGTGGAAGGGTGTTGGGTATTGCTTCAGTAGCAAACAACATAAAAGATGCTATAGATAAAGTTTATGTAAATGTTAGACTTATTCATTTTGAGGGTATGTATTATAGACGCGATATAGCATGGAGAACTTTAAATGAAAAATAGAATCGATGTTGCAATTATTGTTGGTTCAGGTTCAGATTTAGTTTTGATTAAAGAAACTGTTAAGACATTGAAAGAGTTTGGATTGGGTTATAGTTTAGGTATAGCCTCGGCTCATAGAACTGCTCAACATTTAGAGCGCTGTATCAAAGATGCAGAAAGCTCAGGGGTAAAAATTTTTATAGCTGCCGCTGGTATGTCTGCCGCACTTCCCGGTGTCATTGCTTCCAAAACAATTCTTCCCGTTATAGGTGTTCCTGTTGAAAGCAAAAATCTTTCAAATTTGGATTCTCTGTTTTCAATAGTTCAAATGCCAAAAGGCGTGCCTGTTGCAACGGTTGCAGTAGGTAAAGCAGGCGCTGTAAATGCGGCGATTTTAGCCGTGCAGATTATAGCTGTAAGTGATGATAATTTAAAAGAGAAACTTAAAGTTTATAAAGTGAAAATGTCGGAAGCTGTAGTTGAAGAAGATTTGAAGCTCAAAAAAGATGGAATAGAAAAATATGTCGAAGGATTAAAAAAATAAAATGTCAAAAATTATACTTGATGCTAAAGCATTTCAAAACGCTGTAGATACGATTTCAAAAGAGATTTTTGAAGATAATCGAGATATAATAAGCGAGCTTACGATTGTCGGAATACAAAATAAAGGCGTATTTTTGGCTAAAAGAATTCTTACCATAGTTGCAAAGCTTGCGGGGATAGATAGAGAACAAATATCGTTTGGAACTTTAGATATTACGCTTCACAGAGACGATCTTGACGATTTCGGTTCTGATATGCCTGTTATCAAGGATACTGTTATCCCCTTTGATATGAGTCGTAAAAATATAATTCTGATCGACGATGTTCTTTATACAGGTAGAACTGTAAGATCGGCTTTAGATGTTTTAATGGATTTTGGCAGACCAAAATCCATTCAACTTGCGATTCTCGTTGACAGAGGTTTTCGTGAGCTTCCAATAGAAGCGAAGTATGTAGGTGTAAAATATCAAAGTGAAAAATTTATCAAGGTTGAATGTGAAGAAACAGATGGAATGGATAAAGTTACGGTTGCAAAATAATGGTATTATAGTCAAATCGCTTTAAATTGCTCTGTTAATTTTTAGCATCACCTCGTCATTGCGAGACTTGTGCAACATCTACAAATCGTAGCAATCTAGACAACAACAATGCTGGATTGCTCCGTCATTTCATTCATCGCAAAGACACCGCGCAATTTAAAGCGATTTGATTATACAATAGGAGCGAAAATGTCTCTTACTCGCAAAGACTTACTTGGTCTTGAGCATTTTGACAGAAAAGATTTACAAACAGTTTTAGATTCGGTGAAACCGTTTAAAAGTCTTTTTACAAGATCTGTGAAGAAGGCTCCCACGTTGATAGGTAAAACAGTAGTAACTTTATTCTATGAGCCATCCACGCGTACAAAAACTTCGTTTGAAATTGCTGCTAAAAGGCTTTCTGCCGATGTTGTGAATGTCGCCATAAATACTTCAAGTGTTGTAAAAGGCGAGAGTCTTATAGACACAGGTAAAACTCTTGAAGCAATGAAAGCAGATTATATAATCATCAGGCATTCATTGGCCGGAGCGCCAGATATTCTCGCAAGAAATCTTAGTGCATCTATAATAAATGCCGGCGATGGATTCCACGAACATCCTACTCAAGGGCTTCTTGATTTATATACTATGTATGAAAAAAAGAAGAAATTTGAAGGACTAAAAGTGTTACTCGTCGGTGATATATTACATTCGCGAGTTGCGAAGTCAAATATATGGGCGCTAACAAAGATGGGCGCTGAAGTTGCCGTAGCTGGTCCTCCGACTTTGATTCCTATCGGTATTGAAAACTTGGGGGTGAAAGTGTATTACAATTTAGATGAAGCTGTTAAAAAAGCTGATGTAGTAAATATTTTAAGAATACAACTTGAGCGCCAGAAAGAAAATTTGTTTCCGTCGGTTCATGAATATGTCGAGCTCTATCAGTTGACGAAAGAAAGACTTGCGACGGCAAGACCAGGTGTATTAATTATGCATCCAGGTCCTATGAATAGAGGAATAGAAATCTCTTCCGATGTTGCCGATAGCTCAAATGCTGTAATTAATGAACAAGTCACAAACGGAATAGCAGTGAGAATGGCAGTTTTATATCTTTTAAGTCCAAAGAGGAAAAATGCGTCTGCAGATTAAGAATATCAGAGTAGTTGATCCGTCACAGAATAAAGATATTGTGGGTGATATTTTTATTGACAATGGTAAAATTGTATCGCGATTTTCAGGCGGCGCAGATAAAATTATTGACGGAAAAGGCAAAATTGCTGTTCCCGGACTTATTGATGTTCATTCTCATTTGAGAGAACCGGGACAAGAAGACAAAGAGACTATTTATACAGGTATGCGCTCAGCTGCAAAAGGCGGAATAACAACTGTTTTTTGTATGCCAAACACTAAGCCTGTTATAGATAATGCTCCGACCGTTGAGTTTGTTCTTCTTAAAGCTCAAAAAGAAGGATTAATTAATGTTTTTCCTGTAGGTTGCGCGACGAAAGGATCTCAAGGTGTAGAACTTTCGGAGATAGGAGTTCTTAAAAAAGCCGGAATTATTGCGGTTAGCGATGATGGGTCGCCTATATCGAATTCACAAATTATGCGTCGTACTTTGGAATATACAAAGATGTTTAAGCTCCCCGTTATTTCGCACAGTGAGGATAAAGAATTAAGTAGAAATGGCGTTATGAATGAAGGAAAAAATTCTACAGTTTTAGGTTTAAGGGGTATTCCAAAACAGGCGGAAGAAGTTATGGTAAGTCGTGATATAATGCTTGCAGAGCTTACAGGTGGGTATTTACATATCGCTCATATTTCAACTGCCGGGTCAGTGTGTTTAGTAAGACAGGCAAAGGAGAAAGGCATAAAAGTTACCGCAGAAACTTGCCCTCATTATTTTACTTTAACCGATGATGTTGTAAAAGTTTATGATGCAAATACAAAAATGAATCCTCCATTAAGAGAGCAAAAAGATGTTGACGCAATAAAACAGGGTCTTGCAGATGGAACGATAGATTGTATAGCTACAGATCATGCACCTCATACTCGCGAAGAAAAGAATAGAGAATTTGATTTAGCTCCGTTTGGTATCATCGGTTTTGAAACAATGTTAAGTCTCGTTTTAAACGAGCTTGTGGATAAAAATGTCTTAAGTCTTTTAGACGCAATATCAAAAATGACTTTAAATCCTGCAAAGATTTTTAATCTTGTCGACAGAGGATCTCTTAAAGACGGAAATATTGCAGATATAACAATAATAGATCCAAAATATTCTTATGAGTTCAAGAAAGAAAATATAGTTTCAAAAAGTAAGAATTCGCCTTTTATAGGAAGGAAATTTAAAGGCGGAACTGTTATGACTATAGTGGCAGGCAATATAGTCTGGCAAGCGCAGTAGCGTTCGTCTTTTGAATTTATACGTTGCTACGTAGCACAGCCTCGTCTAAATTCAAAATCCTTCGCGCTGAAATGCAAAGTGCAAGATTGTAGTGATTCCTTTTTCAGAGAAAGGGGAATTTAATACCGTGTCTTTATTCCCCCTTTTAAAAATAAGTCGTTCTTCCTTAGCAGTCTGCCATCGAGTGTTTTAATCAGGGTAGCATTGACAAGAATATTGTTGCTTATTTAGCAAGATTGAACGTAATGAACAACTAGTTTTAATAGACTTAACAGGCGACTATGAAGCCGAAGTTCACAATGTCCATAAGAGCGCAAGATCGTAGAGTAAAACAGTAAGATTACACGAGCAAGGCAAAAACAAACAGTTAAAAGAGCTTATAAGTCGTCGTGAAAATCTTAAAGGAATGCTTCAAAAAGAGCGCAATCGTGAAGGATATTTTGACGATAAAGGAGACAAAGGTTCCACAAGAGTAATCATTGAAGCATTGCAGAAGCAATAAGTTCTGTGAAATCAGTAGGCGAAAAACTACTACGACCTTGTTAAGAGAAATTGCTGCTTTAGCTGGTCTTGCTCCTTATGCCAATGATAGCGGTAAGTCTAGCAAAAGGCGTAGAACTTCTGCTGGTCGCCCTCTTGTTAAACGCATGCTCTTTATGTGCGCTATGGGCGCTGTCAGAAACAATAAAGA
>NZ_JAIXMZ010000003.1:18429-42681 GCF_020328025.1 Candidatus Endomicrobiellum pyrsonymphae
TTATGCCTGAATTGGGCAAAGCTAACCGCAGAGAAATTGCTGCTTTAGCTGGTCTTGCTCCTTATGCCAATGATAGCGGTAAGACTAGCAAAAGGCGTAGAACTTCTGCCGGTCGCCCTCTTGTTAAACGCATGCTCTTTATGTGCGCTGCTATAGTCGCTATTAGAAACAACAAAGACTATGCTGACAAACCAACGGCAAACTTAAAATGGTTGCTATTGTTGCCGTTGTGTACAAACTATTAGTCATTATTAACAATTGTCATAAGCAATATTACCTTGATAAAGCTTATATGCTCACTTAATTGTACCTTTTTTCAAGGACTTCTTTCACCACTTTTTTCAGTGGGTCGATGACAAAATTATATAGAAAATAACTGAAGATTTTACATAAACCGAACAAGAGGTTAAAAATGGCAAAAGACAAAGATATTAACAAGCAAGAAGAAATTGCATCTCCGGAAGTTATTGCTGCAAATATTGCCTCGCGCAACATTGAAGATGAAATGAAAACTTCTTACATCGACTATGCGATGAGCGTAATTGTTGGAAGAGCTTTACCTGATGTGCGCGACGGCTTAAAGCCTGTTCACAGAAGAATACTTTACGCAATGAAAGAAATGGGTTTAAAACATAATACAGCATATAAGAAATCTGCCAGAGTTGTTGGAGACGTTTTGGGTAAATATCATCCCCATGGCGATTCTGCGGTTTATGGTGCAATGGTTAGAATGGTGCAGGACTTTTCTTTAAGATATCCGATGATTGACGGTCAGGGAAATTTTGGAAGCATAGACGGCGATTTTGCCGCAGCCATGCGTTATACCGAAGTGAGAATGGACGCAATTACCGATGAAATGCTTGCAGATTTAGATAAAAACACCGTTGATTTTATCCCTAACTATGACGGATCTTTAAAAGAGCCGTCAATACTTCCTACAAAACTTCCCAGCCTTTTGATTAACGGATCGGCGGGTATCGCGGTAGGTATGGCTACAAATGTTCCTACGCATAATCTTGGCGAAACTTGTGATGCGTTAGTAGCTTTAATAGATGATCCTGAACTTCCTGTTTCTGAACTTTCAAGATTTATCAAAGGACCGGACTTTCCCACAGGCGCAATAATTTTAGGGAAGAGCGGCATTAAAGATTATATGGAAAAAGGCAGAGGCTCTGTAAAAATGAGAGCCAAAACTGAAATAGAAGAGATGAAAGGCGGCAGAGAAGCAATTATAGTAAATGAAATTCCTTATCAGGTAAACAAATCAAATCTTATAACCTCTATTGCCGATTTGGTGAAAGATAAAAAGGTTGACGGTATTTCAGATTTGCGCGATGAATCTGATCGCGACGGCATAAGAATGGTAATTGAAATTAAAAGAGACGCAAACGCGCAAGTCGTTTTAAACCAGTTATACAAACATACACAATTGCAGTCGTCTTTTGGCGTTATAATGCTTGCTCTTGTAAATAATAGACCAAAAGTGATGAATATTAAAGAAATTTTAATACATCACATTGAGCATAGAGAAATTGTTATTACAAGAAGGACAAAATTTGAATTACAGAAAGCCGAAGCCAGAGCGCATATTTTGGAAGGTCTAAAAATAGCCATAGATAATATCGATGCGATTATTAAAATTATGAAAGAATCCGCAGATGAAGACTCAGCTCGTGCAATTTTGATGTCAAGATTTCGTTTAACGAAAGTACAGTCTGAAGCTATCTTAGAAATGAAGATTCGTCAGTTGACAGGACTTAGGAGAAAAGAGATTGATGACGAATATTTAGAGATAATAAAACTTATTGAGAAATTGCGTTCTATTTTAGCTGATCCTAAGAAAATTTTAGCGATAATTAAAGATGAAGTTGTTGAAATAAAGAGAAAATATGGTGATAAGAGAAGAACTCAAATTCAAGCAGCAGATGCCGATTTTAACATTGAAGATTTAATTCAAGAAGAAGCCGTTGCCGTAACAATGTCGCACGCAGGATATATTAAACGCATCCCCCTAGACACATATAAAGCTCAACACAGAGGCGGGCGCGGGATAACTGCAATGAACACAAAGGAAGAAGATTTTGTTGAAAACTTGTTCATTACAAGTTCGCACGCGAGCATGCTGTTCTTTACGACGAGAGGAAGATTGTACTGGACAAAAGTATATGAAATTCCTGAAGGATCAAGAACTTCTAAAGGAAAAGCCATAGTTAATCTCTTGCAATTACAGGGAACAGAAGAGAAAATTACTGCGGCGATTCCGATAAGGTCGTTTGATCCTAAAGATATTAAAGACGAATATTTGCTTATGTGTACTAGAAAAGGGACTATCAAGAAAATTTCTCTTGACGAATTTACAAATCCTAGAAAGGGTGGCATAATAGCAATTAAACTTGAAGACGGCGATATTTTAACGGAAGTAAAAGCCATAGATAAAAATCCTGAGGTTATAATAGCTACAAAGAAAGGTATTGCTATAAGATTTAAAGAAAGCGATGTGCGCGCAATAGGACGCAACGGTATGGGAGTAAACGGAATTTCTCTTGAGAAAGATGATGAAGTTATAGGCATGGAAGTTTTTTCGTCAGATGATGTGTTTCTTTCAATATCTGAAAACGGTTATGGAAAGAGAACAGAGGTGGGGAAATATCGTTTACAAAAGAGAGCGGGACATGGCGTTATCAATATGCAGGCAACGGAAAGAAATGGCAACGTGGTAGGTATTAAAAAAGCTAATGTTGGCGAAGAAGTTATGATAATGACACAGGACGGAATAACTATAAGACTTAGAGTAAACAGTATTTCCATTATAGGAAGAAATACGCAGGGTGTAAGACTTGTGCGTCTTGGAGATGGTGATAAAGTAGCGACAGTTGCCAGTGTTGTAAAAGATGAGGCAGAGGGCGAAGCGCAAGATGCAGTAGAGACTGTTAAAAATAAAGAATAAATTAAAAAGCCTCTTTTAAAGATGTTCATTATATCTTCTGTACGAGTATTTAAACTTTAATGAAGTAAGAAATTAAAAGCGAAAGATTACTCGACGTTGATTTGATAAAAAACTTTTTGCTCCTGTTTGCACAAACATGCTGATTCATAAAGATGGTAGAATCAATGTGCCATAAGATAATTCCAAAACTGTTAATTAAATGACACATTATATCTCTTTTCATGTTCATTCTATTCTACTTGTTTACGAATGTTCTAGAAAGAGGCAGTGGTATCTCGTAACATAGCATAATAGACTTTTCTAAAGGTAAGTTAAAGGAAAACTTCTTATAGCAAAATCTAAAGACAAGACAAAATCAAGGCTTTTATGAGGGCTTTTAATGGTATGGTCGGAAATGAAAGTGCATATAGTACATAAAATAGCCAGCGAATGGCGTAATGCATCTAGTTTCGTGATTCCATCTCCTTTTTCCACTGTGTTTTCATCAGCTATTATATACATTATATGCCGCTGATCATATGGGAAATGACCCGGAGGTGCAAAAGCTAATCGACAAAGTATAAAGATGGGAAATAGAGTTAAAAGATATTCCTAAATTACTAGAAGTAGCAAGGAATAAATAGAAAGTGCATGAAAGTTGTTATTTTATCTGCTATTTTGGAAAAAAACCGCCATCGAACACTGTAGCTTTATTCTTTGTTGCAAAAATATTCCTATCGCATTATTACTAAGTTATTACGATGGATGACTTCGTCTTCAATTACGTTTATAATTTTTTTCATTTCTGTCGTTTTTTTACCTTTTATTTTTTCAAGGACTTCATTGCTATAATTTGTCAATCCTCTTGCAAAATCTTTTTCTGTATCGGTATTAGCGATGTATATGGTGTCGCCCCTTTGGAAACTCCCGTCTATTTTTACTATGCCAACAGCGAGTAAACTCTTCCCTTTATTTATCAAGGCATCTGAGGCTTTTACATCTATAAAAACTGTTCCTTTTGGTTTTTTACTAAAAGCTATCCACGATTTCTTTGCTTCTAAGCGCTGTTGTTTTGCTTTGACAATAGTTCCGACCTGACAACCTGAAACTATATTTTTTAACAAATTAAGCTTTAAGCCGTTTGTAATCACCGTATCCACCCCTGATGCCGAAGCTATTTTTGCGGCAAATATTTTCGTTTTCATGCCGCCGATGCCTTTCCCGCTTGAAGAAACACTCATAGCGAAACTTTCAATTTCTTCAGTAATTCTTTCAATTGTTGGTATTATTGAAGAAGTTTCGGGATTTCCGCTGTAAAAACCGTCAACATCTGTAAAAATTATAAGTTTATCAGCGTCTATTGCAGACGCGACAAGAGCCGCCAATGTATCATTATCACCAAAATTTATTTCGTCAATTGAAATAGAATCATTCTCATTTATTATCGGAATAATATTGTTTTCCAGTAAAGTATTCAAAGTATTTCTTGCGTTGATATATTCAACTCTTTTATCGAAAACATATCTTGTAAGAAGAATTTGCGCAACGGTTTTGCCATATTTTGCAAACGCTTCTGAATACGCATTCATAACTAGAGGCTGACCAACTGCAGCAAAAGCCTGTTTGTCTCTTAAGGTTTTAGGTTTAGTGTTTATGCCAAGATGCGAACGACCTGCCCCTATTGCGCCTGAACTAACAATTAAAACTTCATGACCGTCCGTTTGAAGTTCGACGAGCTTTTCCGTCAAAGCAACTATATACTTTTTGCCTAACAATCCTTCTTTAGTTGTTAATGTGCTTGTACCTACCTTTATAACTATTCTCATGTAACTATTGTTTACTCTACCTCCGACACAACTTTTTATACTTTCAATTTTTCTAATAAAATCCTATTAACAATCTGAGGATTTGCCTGCCCTTTAGATCTTTTCATAACAAGACCGACAATTGCGTCAGCTGCTCTTTCTTTACCGGATCTAAATTCGGCAACTGCTTTAGGGCTTTCTGCAATAGATTCTTCGCACATTTTTGTAATTACAGTCTCATCGGAAATCTGTGATAGTCCTTTTTCTTTTACTATTGTTTCAGGATCCGAAGATTTTTCGTACATTTCTTCAAAAACAGTTTTTGCAATTTTGCCTGAAATTGTTCCATTTAAAATAAGGGAAACTAATTTTGCAAGATTTTGACTTGAAACAGGAGATTCTGAAATGCAAACTTTTGCTGCATTCAGTTTTGCGCTTAACTCCGTTGAAATCCAGTTTGAGAGAGGTTTCGCCAAAATTTTCTTGTCTTTGGAGTAATTTAAAGCCCCTTCATAATAATCTGCAACTGTTCTAGTTGATGTTAGATAATCAGCATCATATTCCGATAACCCATAATCTTTTATAAACCTTGCTTTTCTTGCTTTTGGAAGCTCTGGAATTTGTTTGCGCAATTCTTCAATAAAAGAATCCGGTAAATCAAAAGGAACTAGATCCGGCTCCGGAAAATATCTGTAATCTAAAGCTCCTTCTTTTGAACGCATTGACTTTGTTACGCCTTCTTCCGATTCCCAAAGTCTAGTTTCCTGCACAAGTTTACCATTTGATTCAAGAACTTCTTTTTGTCTTTCAACTTCATAAGTTATTGCATCTCTAATACCCGATAGGGAATTCATATTTTTAATTTCAACTCTGGCGCCAAGCTCTTTTTGTCCCACGGGACGTATACTTACATTTACGTCGCAACGCATTTTTCCTTCTTCCATACTACATTCGGAAGTACCCAAATACCCAACAATATTTTTAAGTTCCGTTAAAAATTCTAATGTTTCTTCAGGAGAACTAAGCTCTGGTTCTGTTACAAGTTCCATAAGACCAACACTTGCCCTGTTTAAATCTAAAAGAGAATAATCAAGTTTTCTACTGCCTATCTCGTGGACGAGTTTACCAGCGTCTTCTTCAAGGTGTATTCTCGTTATATTTACAACTTTTTCTTTTCCGCCGACACTTATCGTAAGCTTGCCTCTAGAACACAGAGGTGGCTCTGACTGCGTTATTTGATAGTTTTTTGGAACATCAGGATAAAAATACTGTTTTCTTGCAAATGTACACTGTTTATTTATATTAAAATCTAATGCAAGCCCCGTTTTAACTATCGCTTCAACAGCTTTTTTATTCAATATAGGGATTGCTCCGGGCTGCGACGTGCAAATTACGCAAGTATTTGTGTTAGGCTCTGCACCAAACTGAGTGGAACATTCGCAAAAAACTTTCGATTTTGTATTAATCTGCATATGTACTTCAAGCCCCACCACTGTTTCATAATTGACCATTTTCTATTTCCTTAAAGAATTGGATATTTGTCTGTGTCAAACTCTGATATTTTTTCAAAAGCATTTGCAACTTGAAAAAGTTTCGCGTCAGAAAACCTCGATCCCATAAAATGCACACCCATAGGCATACACGAACTCGTAAAACTGCAAGGAACAGTAATGCCCGGAAGTCCCGCAAGATTTGCCGCTATAAGAAACAAGTCGCACTCTTCAGGAAGAATATCTCCAAATTTTACAGGCATTTGCAAAGTTGCGGGAGTAAATATAAAATCACATTTCTTGTAAGCTACTGTTATTTGATTGATAAGCAAAGTTCTTACTTTTTGAGCTTGATGATAACATCTGTGATAATTTTTTGCGCCTAAAACGTATGTCCCAAATAGTATTCTTTTTTTTACTTCGTAACCCAATGATTCCGCTCGAGATTTTGCATATTCATCATTTAAACTCCTACCATTTGGGGATCTGTATCCGTAACGAATTCCATCAAAAGTTGCAATGTTTGCCGACACTTCTGCACACATAATAACTTTATACAAAGCCGGAACATATCTATAAGCTGGAATATCAATTTCAATTATTTCAACACCTTCGAGTTTTAGTTTGTTTGTCGCATCGTTAAAATATTTTGTTATCTCGGCATCTGTTTTATAATCTAAAAGTTGTTTTGGAATACCAACCCTCAAAGTTTTTAGTATGTTTGGATTATCGATACCGCGCACATAATCTATACCCTCTTTTGGCTCACAAACAGGATCCCTGTAATCTTTGCCGGCTATAACGCTTGTAAGCAAAGCTGAATCTGCCACAGTTTTTGAAAATGTTCCCACCTGATCAAAAGAAGAAGCTAAAGCGCATACACCGTATCTGCTTATTAATCCATAGGACGGCTTATAGCCAACTATTCCACAAAAACCTGCAGGCTGTCTTATTGATCCACCAGTGTCTGACCCTAATGCGAAAGGCACCATGCCTGCGCTTACAGCAGCAGCGCTTCCACCAGAGGATCCTCCGGGAATATATTCAATATTCCAAGGATTTGCAGTTTTCTGATAAGTCGACGACTCTGTAGAGCCGCCCATCGCAAATTCGTCCATATTTGTTCTGCCTATGAAAATTGCGCCTGCTTCTTTAAGTTTTTCTATAACAGTCGCATCATAGGTGGAAATATAATGCTCAAGATACTTTGAAGCAGAAGTCATTCCCTCGCCTTTAACCATAATATTATCCTTTATGGCTATAGGAACACCCTCCAGCAACCCACACTTTGCATTTTTCCTGTCTTTGTTATCAATTTGCTCAGCTTGATTTAAAGCGTTTTCTTCGCTTAACCTGAGAAATGCCCTAATCTTAGGGTCAGTTTTTTTGATACGTTTAAAGTGCTCTTTTATCGTATCCACGCTTCTTATTTCGCCCAAACAAATTTTTGTTTTTATATCCTTAGCCCCAATCATATTTAAAACCACTTTTTCTTTTTAAAATATATAAGCATCGCTACCATAAATACCAACATCACGCTCATCGCAAAAGACCAACAACCAGCCCTTCCAAAAATCAAATATTCGGGGAAATCTACATTCATTCCATAATAACTTGACACGACAAGAACAGGCATCAAAATCGTGGCTATTACAGTTAAAAATTTCATTACTTCCGTAAGTTTTACAGTAACGCTTGACATATAAACTTCAATCAAGCTTACTACCATTTGGTTTCGCATAACTATTGCCTGATTCATTCTTGCACACTGCGTATTAATATCTCTAAAATACACTAGATATTCCCTTGCTATCAAATTATTATTTGCTCTAGTGAAGTACATGTACGATGCCTGTTGCGATTCTGCTATTTTTCTCATTGAAAAAATCACTTTTTTGATATTAAGTATTTCTTCCATGTTTTCTGTTTCGGGAGCTTCAAGAACATCGCCTTCTAATTCTTCCAATTTGTCGTCAATTTTTTCAAGAGTAAATTCATAACTCGAAACCACTTTGTTAAAAATATTATACAGCATATTTTCAAGACTTTTCATTTCAATCCGCGGTCTTGCTTTAGCTCTTTCAAAAAGGGTCTCTAAGAAAAACAATTCTTCCGTATGCACCGTAACTATAAAACCTTTCCCAACAAAGAAGTTTAATTCGTAAATACTGTTTTCAAATTCTTGGAAATAATTTGGTTTAAGCTGTATTCCGTGTATAGCGCCAAAAACGTAGTTTTCAAACTCTTCCATCTTTGGATAATACTGCGGAAAAAGGCAATCTTCAATCGACATTTCATGAAACTTAAAAGAGTCGGAAAGAAGGGCAGTTTCATCATGAGTTAACTCGTGATTTCCCAAATGAATGTCAATCCAGGCAATATCCGGCTTTTTTTTGTAATCGTCGGCAATTCTTATTGCATTAT
Organism: Candidatus Endomicrobiellum pyrsonymphae; assembly: GCF_020328025.1. Lineage (NCBI taxonomy): Bacteria > Pseudomonadati > Elusimicrobiota > Endomicrobiia > Endomicrobiales > Endomicrobiaceae > Candidatus Endomicrobiellum > Candidatus Endomicrobiellum pyrsonymphae. The sequence continues at coordinate 27,075 of NZ_JAIXMZ010000003.1, forward strand.
ATTCGTTGGTAACTGCACCGTTGATAGAATAAATTGCTTTTATCATTGTGCCTCTATTACCTTTTGGACTTTGTAAAAAGTTCCCTCTCTCACAGGAGATCCATTCAACATTTGATCTATAGTGTCCTTAGCGCACGGCTTTACAACATCATCTCTCCATACATTTCTAAGCTCTGTAACGTGCGTTGTGGGCTTCAAAGAAGCGACATCCGGTTCCTGCAAAATTTCAATATAATCAAACATTACGTTTATATCTGCAAGATACTTTTCTTTCTCTTCTTCTTTTATGTCAAGCCTTGCCATGAAAGCTGTAACTTCAAGCTCTTCTTTTAACATAAGCGCTCCTCTAGGATCTATTACAAAATTGTACAAAAATCAAAAATTTTTAACAACGTTTCGCTATTTATCTCCGTTATAAATATATCCATTTACACAAAGATCACAAAAATTTCACACATATATATTTCGACATTAAGAAGTGCCGTTTTGACGCGAACAAAACGCATGAAAACTATTGCAGTTTTGCAGCAAGAATATCTCTTTTGGTAAGAGGGCGCGAAAGAGTTATGCCATCAAAAGACGTGCAACGACTTAGCGCTACGTACAATTGTCCCGGAGCAAACGCGCCATACTCCATGTCTATAATAACGTTATCAAATGTTTTGCCCTGACTTTTATGTATTGTAACAGCCCATGAAAGTTTTAACGGATACTGTTTAAAAAATCCTGCGCTCTCCGTTTCTATTTGTCCTTCTGTTTCATTCCACTTATATTTAAATAGTTCCCATTTATATGGTTCAACATATTCTGTTCTTCCGTTTGAAAATTTCACGTGTATCAATACTTTATCTGAATAAGAGCCGCTTTTTATATCGTCAACAATGCCAATGCTGCCATTAACCCACCTGCCTTTCCCATCATTATTTACCATCATTACTTGCGCGCCTTTTTTTATAACAAGCTCCGGCTCTGCAGGAAAGGCTTTTGAATTTTCATCCATGTTTTCAATCTCTGCAGAAAAAATTGCCTGTTCTGCTTTTATTTTTGAAAGATATTGATGATTTATAAACGCCGCTTTTTTGTTTGTAGTAGTAAGATATACCGCCATAGGCTTATCCAAAATATGCGACGAAACTTTTCTATTTAAAACAATAAGTTCGCTTTCTCCTACTGCGCCATTTCGCACAGCATTGAGTAACGCGACAAAATTGACATCTTGCTGTCTGTATATTTTTTTAAGTTCAACAGTGTGCAGCATACATTCGTTAAGAGAATAGGCACTTAAAAAATAAGGTGATTTATACACGGAATTAAATATATGCAGCTCTTCTCTTTTTACTACAGGTGGAAGCTGTTTTAAATCTCCAATAAAAACCAGTTGTATACCGCCAAAGGGATCTTTGTGTTTCTCCCTGTTTAATCTTAAAAATTTGTCTATGCAATCTAAAATATCACAGCGGAGCATTGACGCTTCGTCTATAACAATCGTTTCAACTTTTTTATATATCGATTTTTCTGAAAGTTTTTTCTTTTTTATTTTTGAGAGGGTGATATCCGGTTTAAAATTAAAAAATGAGTGTATCGTTTCCCCGCCACAATTAAGAGCCGCTACACCGGTTGGTGCAAGAACTATAGTTTTTTTCTTTGCGCGCGTCATATAGTAACGCAAAAATGTTGTTTTTCCCGTGCCGGCATTTCCAGTAACAAAAACGCAATCACTGCCCTTGTCTATTAAATCATATGCTTCCTTAAACTCATTATTTATTTCAATTTTGTTATTCATTTCTTATTCACCTGAAATAATCATGTCAAAATGTAGAACTTAGTATTATATTTTTCCCGTTAAAGGTAGTATGTAAGAATTTCTTACGCACTGAATTTTCTGATAATTCTTTTTCTTTAAGGATATTCGCTTATGCATAATTATATTATTTCTTGTAGTTTGAAAAAGATTAAAAATTTGTTCTTGAGTAGGTCAGTCAAAGAATATTCTCCTGAAGTTTCACTCCTATTTTATTTTTGTAGATGATTATGCTAGATTCTCTACTCATTTTTAGGTTATAACATTTTTTCATTAACAGTGATTCCTTTACAAGTATCCATGCTTACCATTACAATTCAATCCATACTACTTTATTGTCCACAAATTATCCACAAGTATATATAACATTTTCGCTACTTAACATAACATATTATTTTTTTGATTTTTATATTGATTTTTCAATATATTTTTGCAAATTATTTTTATTGTATATTTTTATACTAATTTTCTTAGGCAAAGTTAATACGCAGTTATCAACATCACAAATGTAATTCTTTTATTATTCTTTCCAAATCTTCTAAGGAGTAATAATAAATCTCTATTTTACCCTTTTTACTTGTCCCTGCAATATTTGCTTTTGTACCTAATTTTCTTTGAATTTCTTCTTTTAAATGCGCGAGCTCCACTTCTTGTTTTTTTTGCTTGGGTATCTTTTTCTTAGTTGCTAGACTGGAAGTAAGCTTTTCTACGATTCTCACTGACAGCTTTTCATTTAATATTTTATCTACAATTGCTCTGATTTCTACAACATCTTCAATGCCTGCAAGCATTCTGCCATGCCCGGATGTAATTTTCCCTTCTGTTATCAAAATTTGTACATCTTCAGGTAAGGATAAAAGTCTTAGCGTGTTTGATATCACAGATCTCTCTTTGCCAACAACTTCTGCAATTTGCTCATGAGTATGCGCGAATTCTTCTATAAGTTTTTTAAAAGCTTTTGCTTCTTCTATAGGATCTAGATCTTCTCTTTGAATATTTTCAATCAACGCTAAATCAAGTCTCTGTTTATCGTTGGTAGCTTGTTTTACTATAGCCTTTATATCCTTGTTTCCTGCAAGTTTAGACGCCCTGTACCTTCTTTCGCCTGCAATAATTTCGTACTCTCCGGGGACTATTGACGACGCAACTAAAATAGGCTGCGCGAGACCATGCTTTTTTATTGAGGCTGCAAGTTCTTGAAGTTTTGCTTCGTTAAATTTATTTCTCGGCTGAAATCTGTTAGATTTTATTTTGTTTAATGGAATTGTCCTCACTGTTTCGCCTGTAAGAGCTTTATTTGTTCCCAATGCGGGGATTAACGACTCCAACCCTCTTCCTAATGCTTTTTTTTGCATACTTTTTTCTCCCTGATATGCTTTAATAATATCAAGCAAAACGCATGAAAAGTATTTTACGACAAGAGAGTATCCCTAACCCTCTTTTCAAGACTTAGTCTTTCAAAGTTCCAAGTAGTCAAGGTTTGTAACTTCGCTACTTGCCTGTGCGTTCACATCTCGCGTCAGTCGCAATACTCGCGCTCCTTACTCGTCGCACTGCAACCCTTCAAAAATGAAAGGAAGTAACGTCTTTCCGCTTTCGCGGGACAAAAGAATCATCGTAGAATACTTTTCATGCGTTTTGTTTGTATATGTTCATTTCTCATCCATAGTCAACTAACTTTAACACTCTCGCCTTGTTTTGAGAGAAATTCCTTTGCAAAGTCAACATACGCAAGAGAGCCTTTCCCCAACGGGTCATACAATAAAACGGGCTTGCCAAAACTTGGGGCTTCAGCAAGTTTTATTGTTCTTGGTATTTTTGTTTCATAGACCTTTTCTTTAAAAAACTTTTTCACTTCTACAACTACTTGTTCAGCAAGATTAATTCTCGAATCAAACATCGTAAACAAAACGCCTTCCAATTCTAAATTATAACTTTGCATTAATGCAAAAAGCGTCTTTGAGAGTTGACCTAAACCTTCGAGCGCAAAAAATTCACATTGCATCGGTATCAAAACTGAATCTGCTGCAATCAAAGAGCTTATTGTAAGCAACCCTAGCGATGGAGGGCAGTCTATGATAATATATTTGTATACTTTTTGAAATTTTTCTAACGCATTTTTTAATTTTCTTTCTCTTCCATCCATACCCACTAAATCTACCTCCGCGCCACTTAAATCAGTAGTAGCAGGAGCAACATCAAGCCAATCCATAGCAGTATCTTGAATTATATCTTCAAGCGCTATCTCATCAATTAAAACATCGTATATTGTCTTTTCTAAGACATTTTTGTTAATCCCAAGTCCACTTGTGGCGTTGCTTTGCGGATCCATATCAATAAGCAAACATTCTTGCCCTAAATGTGCCAAACTTGCCGCCAAATTAACTGATGTTGTGGTTTTACCTACTCCGCCCTTTTGATTGGCAACTGCAATTATCTTACTCATTTAAACACTCCATATTGTGTGGCGCTCTTTATTATCTCTATGTTGCTTCACGTGAAACATGTTATTTATCGCGGACCAGATTATACTATCTTCGCTGTCATATAGCAACTTTTCAGGAAATTGAATGAGTGCGATCTTCATCTAAACCGCTTTTTTCATTTTCTTTACGCTACTAGATCCATTCCTATATCTCTTGCTCTTACCCCTATTGCTCAGCTTCCATTAACGCTGACCATACGCCTGCTCTTCTAACCACTTCCCACGTCCGTGCTAACGCTAACTCTTCTCTTGCTGCCACTGCTATCGCGCCACTTTTACTATTGCTGCTACTAGTACTACTGCTACCAACGTTTCTGCTTTTGTCAATCTTTTGTCTCCAACTTGCCTCTGCTTGGGAAGATCTCTCTCTCTTTTCACCATCATCGCCTCTCATCCTCCTACCCGGACTATCGTAGCTTCATTATTTTGTTGAAATAATCCTCATACATTGCTCTTGCTATCTGTCTCGCTGTTTAAACTTTCCTACATAGTCGACATTACCGTCAACTAAAATTAAGTTAATATGAATAGTGTATTTTCCTTCGCAAATTTTCTGAGATAACGCTTCCCTCGCGTCTTTATTCCGCGCTCCTCCGATGCCTCATCAATATCTTCTAAAGCTATGTCTCCCTTCTACAGTTCTTCCACTATTGATTTAGGAATATATTCATGTAATCCCACTCCTGCTCTTATCTCGCTACTCATTCTCTTACATCTATGAGATTCGGAAGATGCAATCTCTAAACAGCATTGCTTTCTTCTAAAATTTTAGGATTAGTTGCTGACAGTGCAAGTAATAGCGTTAACAGGATTACCACGCTACGCTAGATTTTCGTTTCCTTGTCCGCATGAACACAATACAAAACCAAACAAAACGATAATACTTGCTGTTTTTTTTAAATTCATCGTTGCGAACCCTTATTATTTGGAAATATCCCACGTTACTCGATTATGTTTCACGTGAAACATAATGTATTTTATAATCAAACAGCTTTGTATTGGTACATAATCAAGCAAACCACATAAAAAGTAAATTGCGACGAAAAGATAATCACTCTAACAATATCCTGACGGTTTCGCCGCTACCCACTTTCAGAAAAAGGAGAATAAAAACACTACAATAAATTCACCATTTTTTTAATAAGCCGTTCTTCCTTAGCAGCCTGCCCTCGAATGTTGTAATCGATGGGTGGCAATACCAGAGGTATTGACGAGGTTGCTCCTTAAAAAACAAGTATAATTTAAGTGTAGGAGGGATGTTCTTTATCATCATTTCTCTGAACAAGTTCTTTGCCACAAAGATCACATCTGTTCGCTTCCTTTGGCGGAAGCATTGTTACATGATAACTTGCTCCGCAAGAGCAAACTCTTCTTCCCGCTATTCTTTTTATCACTTCTTCAAAACGAACATCTATAAAAAACACTGCATCTATTTTTATATTTTCTGCCTTAAGTATTGCATCTAACTCTTCTGCTTGCTTTACTGTTCTGGGGAATCCATCTAAGAAAAATCTTTCTTTTACGTCGTCTTTCGTAAGACGATCCTTAATCATGCTAACAACTATCTCGTCAGAAACAAGCTGCCCCGATGCAAGAAGTTTACTTATAACTTCATTTGATTTTTTTGCTTCTCTAAACATATCGCCCGGTGATAAATGTACTATGCCAAACTTTTTTACAATTCTTTTAGCCTGTGTGCCTTTCCCTGCTCCAGGAGACCCCATAAGTATATAATTCATTGTTGCACCACTGTTATTTTATCTTGTGTTAATTTTGCGCCAACTTTTACGCATGAACACAAAACAAAACTAAGCAGAACAACAATACTTACTGCATTACTATATTATTATTCAGGAATACTCGTCAAATTTTCAGATTAAATCGTTTTTGATTTTTTGTATAGAATCATTTCTATATTCTCTAATGTTCTACCGCAAGTTTCAAAAACTTTATATTTTATAAATAAAATCGACACCGCCACCATGACTGCGTAAAACATAAATAAAGGCAACCCCATACTTTTCAAAGGAACCCGGAAACGACAATGTAACTATCAAGTTTGTTAATCAATTTGCGACACTACTTTACTTACACCTGCGCCAAACTCTCTTATTCTTAAAAGGAACATTTCGCCTGTCATTATCCACATTGTATGTCCCCAGCTAAGGGCAAAAAGAAAATATATATGCATAGACAACATAAGGTAACATGCCTCAAAATAGCGCTCGTCGAAAAATGAAAAGATGATGAAAAAGACAATAATACCAAAGAGATTGCTATTCCAACGCTTCCGACGGTAAGCATCTTCTTGCGATCAAATTTATCCATAATAAGTAAAGCAAGAACGGTAGCAAAAACATTTAGAATACCTACACCAATAGTGCTTAACATTGCCGATGAAGTCCCAAATCCGATAGAGATAAAAATAGTCGAAACGTAATAAATTACCTGCCGTATTAATATCTATTAATCGTTGCAACACGGCAAGACCCACGCCTATGACCAATGCGGATCCTTACCCATTTTTGCATTAATTCTTTTAAGCTGCCCCTTTCTTTGTCATTTGCGTTTTTAATTTCAGAGAATTCTTGAGCAATTTCAGCAACAGTGCCTTGATTTCTTAAAAAATTCAAAATCTCCACTGCGTTTTTTTCTTTACCTTTGCTGACAAGCCATCTCAGACTTTCATGCAAATATAAAGCTCTACAAAACAATATCCCTGAAAGGGGATTACGGCAAAGCCCAGCATTACGCACCATTCGTCCGTAAAACGTTTAAAGGACATATCACAACTAGATATGCCGACAAAATGCCAAGCGTAACCATCAACTGATTCAATGTTGATAGCATACCGCGAGATTTCACGGGAGTCATTTCTGCCAAGTATAAAGGCACCAATGTAGATGCTCCTCCGATAGCAGTTCTTAAAAATATTCTTGCCAGCGTCAAAGTAACTGCATTTCCAGCACACGCTTATGACAAAGATCCTGCAGTAAATATCAACGCGACTGTCAACACCATTTTTCTACGTCCGTATCTATCTAATAGAGGACTGATAACTGCAACGCCTACTATGGATAGCGCTTACAACAACCCCTTGTTCAAAAAAAGTCAAGACCATATCATTTTTAATGAATACTATCGCTCCGGATATAACGTCGATATCGTAATCAAAAAGAAGTCAGCTTAAGGCACCAAAAAATAAACAACACCCCTGTTAATCTTTTTCATAAATCTTCATTAGTAGTTTAATTTACCTCAAACAACGCACTGCAACTTCAATATTCTAACTGTTCAAAATAGTTAAATAACTCTTGATGATTACTAAATATTTCATCTGCTTCTACAAGATTTTCTCTAGATAAACTTGTGGCTACCGCATTATCAAACAATTTTCGACACACAGTATACGTGTGCCTTTTGTTTTCTCACATAGTACGTCTATTGCAAACATAATGCAAGCATCTGTAATTGGTTGGCGAATTTAAATTGTTAATGCAACAGTAGAATTAAAAACGTCCTGAAGTGTAGGATAATTTAAACATTTTCTTGATCTGCTATCAAGCCAATTTTCTATAGTTGTAATATCACTTGCAAGTACACTATCAGAATCGGCTCCCTTGGGCAAAAACTACCTGATAAGACCGTTAGCGTTTTCAACACTACGAACAAACGGATAAGACTGACAAAAATAAGACTTTGTTTTTAAGATTTCACAGGTATTTTCATCCTGTTTTGCCTCCTGTCCGTCATGCCCTAGTTTGTAGTAGTTGCCTTCCTTTGGACTTCTCGCTAAATAATTTATCAAATGGGGTGCTGATACATATATCCACTTGCGCTGTATATTGACTCGTAACTTATTGTTGGTAATTGCGAGTCTTCTTTGACTATCCTGCCAGTTACTAGTTCCGGAGACCAATACTTAATTATTTTCTTTTCCTTAACACATAGTTCTCTAGTACAAACTTCTTATGGCTTTCTTTTTGTTTGTCTTGCGCACGCCTTTGCACTTTGTTCGGACAATATTTTTCTTTCCAAAATTACGCTTGATTTCTCAACTTATTGTACTTGGACTACGTCAAAATTCTTTCCCTATTTTTCGCATGCTACTCTGTCGTATTTTACCTTTAAGGCAATTTGAGCAACTGAAAGAACAAACCCAACCGTGTTTGATACATAAATAGGCGGCCTGCCAATCATTATACCATAGGTTATCCATGACAAAGCGGTTATCGCGGCAATAATAAACATTTGGATCGAAACACTTTTTGCGGATTTTGTTTTCCATGTTTTATAAACCTGCGGGACATAAGTTGCTGCAGAAAAACAACCGGCAAGAAAACCTATTACTGACCAAACCATTTTTTTATCTCCCTATTAGTTAATATTCTGTATGTTTTTCCCATAAGGAAAAATCCTACTACACGTGATAGACAATAAAATATATACACCTCTCTCTTCCGCCAAAAACAGAATACTCATTCTGATCATCCTATTTTTAACAGGACATAACTTACTTTTTATTTGCTCTGTCGTATTTTACTTTTAAAATGATTTGGATAACTGAAAGAAGAAACACAATTGTGTTTACTGTATAAACAATCGGATCGTTGATCCCTATGCCGTAAATTGACCACAATGAAGCATTTGTTGTGGAAATAACAAACATTTGAATTGAAACATCGCCCGCGGATTTTGTTTTCCATGTTTTACAAACCTGCGGGACAAAAGTTACTGCGTTAAAAAAAGCAGCGATACAACCTACGATTTGTGAAAGAACCATTTTTTTATCTCCTCACTAGTTAATGCTCTGTATGCTTTTCCCACAGAAAAAAAATCTTATCGTATGTGATGAACAAGATACACACCACATACACAGCTAGCATCCTTTTCCATCAAAAACAGCACACCCAACCTCGAGCATAGTATTTTAACAAGCCACAACTTAATACAAAGTTTGTATTTCGCACATCAGCCTTATTATATCAAATTTTTTAACAATATTTCTGAATCATACGCAGAAAAGAAGCGCTAAAACCGTTATGATTCTGTTTTTACTTATCATTAACAGGATTCTATAAACTATTTTTTATTATTTTGGGAATACATTCTTCTATACCAATCGCCATAATGTGTACACCATCTGCAAAAGACCGTAGATCTCTAATAATTTCGGAACATATTTTTATGCCTTCTTCCAATGGATTCGAAGCGAAATTGATTCTATCTTGTATTTTCTGCGGAATATTTACACCCGGCAAATCCTGCATAAACCGCATAAATTGAGGCGATTTAATGAGAATTATTCCAGGCAGCGTTTTTATTTTTAAATGTTTTATTTTAGCGAAAAATTCTTTATACTGCTGCACATCAAAAATCGCCTGCGTCTGAAAAAATTCTGCTCCTGCTTTTATTTTTTTTTCAAACATTAAAGTCTGCAAATCGCTAGGCTGCGCAGATGGGTTCACAACTGCCCCCACACAAAATTTTGGATTGCCAAATAATTTTTTACCTGCCAAATCAACACCTGTTTCTAGAAGTCTTGCAGTTCTTATAAGATGTATAGTGTCCAAATCATATACCGCTTTTGCTGTAGGATACTCTCCTGTTTTAGGATGATCTCCACTCAAAAACAAAATGTTTTCTATACCTAAAATATTTGCGCTCAACATTTCAGATTGCAAAGCAATTCTATTTTTATCCCTTGCGGTAATCTGCACAATAGGTTCTATCCCGCGATCAACTAATACCTTGCTCATCGCAAGAGACCCTGCTCTCATAGATGCTCTTTGATTGTCTGTAACATTTACTGCATCAAGATCAGCAAGGCAGTCCGCCCTGCGTAAAAAAGAACAGATATTCACTCCCTTTGGAGGAAACAACTCTGCCGTTATTAAAAACTTATCTGATTTTATTTTTTCTTGAAATTTCAAAATCTCGTTATCCTTTGAAAAAACAGCTTCCGTACAGCGCAAGCAACACAGTCTTTACACAACAAATTTTTAAATTTACACAAATTGTTTCTTTGGCGCTATATATTGATTAACAAATTTTTCAAGAGTATCACTTTCTTTTAATTTTTTATAAACCAATACCCATACACAATCCTTCGTACAATCTGTCTCACACTTACCATCAACGAAACTTCCACAAGGTCCGTTAACAAACCCTTTGGCACAATCCATCTTTGGACATTCTTTCTGCAAAATCTCTTTATTATGTTCTTTTTCTTTCATTGTTTCTTCCTAGCAAAAAACAAATATTATTGAATCAAAAGTTTTTAAATCAACAGATATAGATTCAGACTTTATATTTTTTCCATAAAACACTGCGGGAATTTTTCCGCCTTTCCTCAAATCTGACAAAATTCCTTTTGATTCTAATTTTCTTGATTCAACATCTAAAGTTACTTCCTTCATTTAATCCCCCATTGCCATTACAAAACCACAATATTTTTATTGTACAATCAACTATAATCTGCTTTTATTTCTATACAAAGAGCGCACTTATTGATTCATCCTTGAAAATCCCTGTTATAGCTTTAGCAAAAATTGGAGCAATACTTAAAACATGTATCTTGTCAATTGGTCCGTCTTTTAAAAGAGGAATAGAGTCAGTTATAGCAAGCTCTTCTATAGACGAACTCTGAATTCTTTGTTTTGCATTTCCAGAAAGAACTCCATGCGACGCAGCAGCAAATACCCTCGCAGCCCCTTTTGCTTTTATAACATCTGCAACCTTCGCAAGGGTCCCTGCTGTATCAACTAAATCGTCTAAAATAATACATGCCTTATCTTTTACTTCACCGATAATATTCATAATAGAAGCTTCGTTCGGACGAGGTCTTCTTTTATCTACAATTACTAAATCAGCATTAAAATGTTTGGCAAAAGCTCTGGCTCTTTCAACACCGCCTGCATCAGGCGAAACTATTACAATATCATTTAATTTTTTTTCTTTAAAATAATTTAAAAGCACCGGCGTACTGTAAAGATGATCCACAGGAACATCAAAAAACCCTTGAACTTGTCCTGCGTGTAAATCCATCGTTAAAACCCTCGTGATACCCGCAGTAGCAAAAAGATTTGCAACAAGTCTCGCTGTAATCGGCACCCTAGGCTCAGATTTTTTGTCCTGCCTTGCATATCCATAGTAAGGAACAACAGCAGTTATTCTTTTTGCAGAAGCTCTCTTTAATGCATCTGCAATAATGAGAAGTTCCATTAAATTCTCATTTACAGGAGAACTTGTAGGTTGAATTATATAACAATCCATGCCTCTTACATTATCAACAATTTTAACCTGCACCTCGCCATCGCTAAAACGGCTGACCGTCGCTCCACTTAACTCAACTCCAAGTTCCTTCGTAATCTGTTTTGCAAGATCAATATTAGCGTTGCCTGTAATAATCTTAAGTTCCATAGCACCTCCTTATTATGTTTGCCGAAAATCCCCAAAAGAAGAATGATGTACAACTAAATTATGGTGACACACCAAATACGCGAGCTATATAACAAAGTGTAACCTCAAAAAGCAAACACTCTACAAAATATCCGACATATCATAAAGTCCGGGTTTTTGACCGATTGTTATCCTAATTCAAAACTCCTAATAGCCTATCTATATCTTCAAAAGACCGAAATCTTTCAACACTTTCTCTAGTTTTACTTTATTTGAATCTTCCATCTCGCACATCGGAAGTCTTAATCCAAATTCGCACAGACCAAGCAAAGAAGCCGCTGTTTTGACAGGTATAGGATTTGTCTCTATAAACATGGTCCTAACAAAAGGCAAAAGTTTATAGTGAATTTTTTTTGCCTCTTCAAAATTTCCCCTTTTAAAAGATTTTACAAGGGCTACAACTTCAGCTGGAATAATATTTGATAAAACTGAAACAACACCAGCCCCGCCTATAGACAACGAAGGCAAAGTAAGAGTATCATCACCTACAAGCATTTCTATATCAGGTATTAAAGCTTTTATAGCACTCATTTGCGTTAAAGATCCAGATGCTTCTTTTACGCCGACAATATTTTTGCAGTCATCAAAAAGTTTTGCCATAGTAGCAGGCTCTATATTTACAGAAGTCCTACCTGCAATATTATAGAGAACAATCGGAATATCTACGGTATCCGCAATAGACCTAAAATGAATATACAAACCTTTTTGCGTAGGTTTATTATAATACGGTGAAACTATCAGCGCACCGTCACAACCCACTTTTTTTGCAAATTGTGCAAAATGTATCGCTTCTTTAGTGGAATTAGATCCGGTTCCGGCAAGAATTTTCATCTTTCCTTTTGCGGTTTTAATACAAAATTCTATGACAGCTTCATGCTCTTCATAGGATAGAGTAGGCGATTCTCCCGTTGTACCACACGGCACGATACCGTCAATTCCGTTCTTATACTGTCTTTCAATCAACTTTCCCAATGCATCAAAATCAATCTTGTCATTTTTAAACGGTGTAATCAACGCCGTATATACTCCAGAAAACATAACCCCCTCCCCTCCAATCTGCTAATGTCGCTAAGCATTAGCATTTCCCCTAGTTCCGCTGATTTTCTTATTTGGCTAAAGAACTGATTACAGAGTTTACAACTCATAATGTCAAATAAAATCAAAAATGTTGAGACTATGTATCCCCTCATTTAAACCCTCGGATTTTCATTATTCGTGATAGTAGCGACCCCAAAGGTAACCAGTACGGTACTTAAAAAAGAAGAAATTGTCAAGCTACACAATTTATAAATTTTTCACATGGTCAGCTGGGCGCTTTATACAAGTATATCATTTTAACTTCTAAATTGGCTCATTTTAAAATTTAAATAACAAAATTAATTTTTGCAAATGAGTCTGTTATTTTGTTAAGCAATTTCACAGCAGACTGTCTTTCTATCTCCTGAACTATAAATTCTGCGTCGTACACTGTATCTACGATATCTGCTATTTTTATGTAGTCAGCTCGTAGACGTTATATCCCACCTTTATCATTAACATTTGACTTCTAATATTCCTGGTATAGTCATAAAAATATATTTTCCCGGTCTCTTAGCCTGTCCAGTACTTCTTTTTCAATAACCGAGTTATATATATGCTTCTTTTGTTACCCTTACTTATGCTTCTAAGTGTTTGCCTTCTAGTGGCAACTTGCACTATTCTGATGTTCAATCATTTCTTAAACGTTTGCGGTTTGCTGTGTCTCGCGACGATAAAATTTCTGTAAAGAGATTATCTTATTGGGTTGCTTGTGAGTACGGCTCTCAAAACATGCGCCCACATTATCATTTGATAATTTTTGGTCTCGATCCTAAGTCCGTGAGTAAGTGTCTTTATAGTGGTCTTGTTTATGGTACACATCGTAATTATCAGTTTTTTCTTCAATCAAAAGAGGGGTAACATCGACGTACCACAGAGCTTCTTGAGAAGGCTTAGAATAAGGGATTTGTACATCTTGAGACTATTGGTGAAGGTAGTAGAGTTGCTGGTTACTTAACTAAGTATCTCCTGAAGAAAGCTAATTATCCTAAAGGTAGAGTACCGCCGTATCATCATCAATCTACTCGCCCAGCAATAGGTTTTGGCTGGGCTAAAAATCATGATTTTGTCGTTGACGGTACTTATCGTGTGTATCCAAATCCGCCTTTGTTGGCGCCTGCTAATTATAAATCTCAGCCTATTGATATACCTTATCCGAAGGCGTATTATCGAAAGTTTTTGACCGACGAACAAAAAGAACAACGCAATCTGAATTTGTTCGACAAAGAAATTAAGCGTTTTGTTACTCCGACGGAGCTCGAGAAGCTGAAGGCTGATGTTGACGCTAAGTTTTTGGTTGCTCCACCGAGATTTAGGCGTCTGAAGCTTGTTGCTGCTGCGTCTGCATTGATTGTTGAGCGTAAGTTGTTTGCTCAATCTGTCAGAGATAGTGAGCGTGAGGCTGTGCGTAGATTATTTTCGACTACTTTTGGTGACTCTACAGCTCGGCGAGGTGTTGACGATAGTGAGCAGATTTTTGGTTTGCCTGCTGATTCTGCTGGTTTGGATTTGCCTTCTCAGTCAACGCCCGAGAAGGTAAGAAAGGTAAAATACGACGCTGTTACCGGTGAGATTTATTGTACTTTGAATGATTTGACTGTTAAAGAGCGTGAGAGTCTGGATAGAGTTAGGCGTAACCAAAAAATCAAAAAAGCTTGGTTGGATTTGAGTGCGATTAAAAATGTTAAGAAAGAGGTGAAAAAAATGCAGAAAAAAAAGTTTGAGGAAGTTGTTGACGGTGAAGATAGGATTATAGATTTGCCTAATGGTAGATTTATTGCTACAAATGATTGGAATTTATCCGACGAGGAGCTTATTGCGATGTATTATGAGATGTCTGATGATTTGGTTTGCTATTGTCCCATTTGTAACAAAAATAATAATCATTGATTATTGATTTTCTTTTGCGTGCGTATCGCCTAGAACTACTTTTTATTTTATCAGGTTTAATCAATCAGATTTAATTTAGCTGTTATTACTGTTAAGGTATTAGAACACTTTATCATGAATAACTAAGTATTTTGGGGAGGTTCTCGTTTTTTATGTCGTACATCTCTATCACCATTGTGTGATTAAGCTCATTCTTCTCTAGCTTCGTCATTATTATATGTAATGCTATTAGCTTATTTATCTTTAGCTTCCGAGCTTCTAGTTCAAGCCTAATTCCTTTTGTGTCCCAATCATAACTTATTATCCTAGATATCTCTGACGCTGAGGCTATTTTAATGTTTGATGATTTGGTTTGTGATTGTTCTCTTTATCTTTGTAAAAGATACGACTGTTAAGGTATTAAAATATGCCAACTGAGAATCCCTCAGGAATGTCTTTTTCTTGCATAGCATACATATTTGTCATTAGTGTATAATTAAGTATCCTTTTCCCTAGCGTTGTCATTATCACATTTAATGCCACTCCCTCATTTATTGTTAGTTTTCGATCACTCAATCTCTGTCTAATTCCTTCAGTATCCCATTGTTGACCCATCTTCCTAAGCGTTGCCAACCTCGTCACCATTACATATGCTGGCACATACTTATTAATCTCATTCTGTATATCCTGCGATAGAGATTTCTTAGCCATCCTCGCTATGGCATCTTCATTCGAATAAGTCGATAAAACACTATTCTCCCACCAGTCGTCACTATATCCAGTTTTATATTTTTTAGAATATTCCTGCTCCGCCAATTCTACCGCTTCCCACGCTATTTCAGGTGTCAGCTGCTCCGTTTTCGTCTCTTGGTTTATCCTATTTTCCACTGTGTTTAATATACTCACCGTTTTAT
>NZ_JAIXMZ010000003.1:42691-43155 GCF_020328025.1 Candidatus Endomicrobiellum pyrsonymphae
ATATTCCTGCTCCGCCAATTCTACCGCTTCCCACGCTATTTCAGGTGTCAGCTGCTCCGTTTTCGTCTCTTGGTTTATCCTATTTTCCACTGTGTTTAATATACTCACCGTTTTATCTGACCAGCTATTTATATTTGTCGTTACTTGCTCTTCCACAGCTTTACTGAATTCTTTATTTTCTGTCGAATTATCTTTGAGCTTTTCTTTCCTTATCTTTTCTATATTCATATATCTCGTATTTGTCTCTTTTATTGCATTCCTTTCTTTTACTGATGGGGCTGATGATAATCCTGGTAGTGGTACTGTTAATGGTTGAGTCTCCGTCCACCACCCCTTCTTATGTCCTAACCACCATACCCCACCTCCTACCACAGCAACTGTTCCCAAAACTGCGACTGTGGTGGGAGGTGGGGTATGGTGGTTAGGACATAAGAAGGGGTGGTGGACGGAGACTCAACCATTAA
>NZ_JAIXMZ010000027.1:0-14133 GCF_020328025.1 Candidatus Endomicrobiellum pyrsonymphae
TGCGCATATGCATGCGCATATGCAAGCAGATGATGCGCCGACAAAACAGGCTGAGCAGGCTGCAAATGCGTAAAACCCGGCATTATAACATCCATATTTTCATCGGCTTTTTTAACAAGTGTTCTTTGAAAAATATTTACAAGGTTTTTAATATTTGTAATTTCTTGCTTTAAATAGATTCTTAAATCTGTGGCAACTTGATCGTTTCTACTTCTTGCGGTATGCATTTTACCACCAACAATACCAATTCTGCGTATAAGTTCTTTTTCAACAGCATAGTGAATATCTTCTTCCTTTGGAATACTCCAGCCTTTTCTTATGTCTTTCAGAACAGAAGTTAATCCTGAAATAATTTTCTTACCATCTGAAGCATTTATGATTTTAGTCTTTACTAACATTTTAGTATGAGCTATTGAGCCTATAATATCAGATTCCCCAAGTCTGCCATCAAAAGAAAAAGAACCTATAAATTGATCAAAATTTTGCATTGCCGTTCCTCCGTGCGCCTGTAGCATTATAATATAAAACTATGTACTAGACAAATCCTATTTTACGTCTTTATGCCTTATTAATCTTTTTTATCGTTGGCGGACCAAAACGAAATTGATATTGTAGCATTGCTTTTTGGTCAAATTGATAAGGCGATTTTTCGTTTTCATACCCGTAACTGCAATTTAAAAATAAATTTAAAAATAAATTATTTGCTAACTCATACCTCATTGCTACTTCGTGCTGCCAATCACGCCGCCAATCACGAAAACAAGTTGCCGAAAAACCAATAAGAATCTGGCTTGTAAGATTTTTTTCCAACGAAATTTTTGTTCCCGATAACAACGTTGCAATACTCGCATTTTTATTATCCAATCCAACATCGTAAGCCTCATCATAAGAAATTTTTAAGTTGTCTGCGAGCCCTATTTTGCGAAATATTACTTCTGTCAAAGGGATAGCAAACTTTTGCCCAAAAAGACGTAAAGTCTGTTGCTTCATTGCAAAATTGAAATGTCCTCCAGATTGCAAAGTAGTTATAAAATTGTCTTGCTCAACACCTAAATTTTTTTTAATAGCTTTACGCGAATCCACATTAGAGTTATCTTTAGAAACAACTTTTATAGTATCAGGATTAAACAGCTCAGACATCTTAGATCTATTAACTATTACTTCCATCTTTTCAGATTTGCCACCATTTTTTGATGGCATAGACGTTACCCCTGAAGCAGTTATATACACCTGCTTATCATCTATGATTTCTATTTTAGCCTTTGATATATCAAATCGTGCGCCAAGATGATCCACCATTATACCGCTTGAAGTTTCAATTATTCCATTGGTTTTAAGATTATCATATGTTCCATTAATATGTAAGTAACCGTTTATTAATGCTGAAATATAAGAATTTTGATATACTGTATTTTTTGCTGTTGCCAATTCTATATCAAACTCTGTAGTTTCCGGAATAAGGGAATCTTTATTATTTTCTGATCCGGGATATGTGAAGCGAGTGTTTTCGAGCCTAATTTTTCCTGAAATCTTAGGTTTTGTCGGAGTACCTTGCACTCTAATATCAAAACTTGGTTCTCCCGAAGAATAATCTTTCAACAGTGATTCAGACCTTATAAAACTCGATAGAGGAAGCTGTGGAATACGTAAAGAAATTCCTTTTTTATCAGTAACAAATCTTATGTCAAAATCTTCAATACTAAAATTTTTTAGCCTAGCTTGACCATAGGCATTTAGTTTCCCAACTCCGGATTTAAAACTAAATTTATCAATTTTAATCAATTTGTCAACAAGAGATATTTCAACATTTGCATCTTTAATTTTATTAAGATAATCGTTTGACTCAAAACCTCCACCTACAATAGAAAATTTGGCATTACCGCTGAGTTTTTCATAAGTACCCGTAAAAGATCCATTTAATGACATTTTCCCAGAATAAGGCTTAATATAACCATCTAGCAAATATTTTAAAATATTTAACTTAAAATCGCTGATTTCATAAACAACATTTACAGTCTCCTGTTCTATCTTATCACATAAAATTTTATCCAAATAAAAAGGAAAATCGCCGCGCACAAGAATACAGATCTCATTTCGTTTATACGCAGATGCTCTTTTTATATATGCGCGATTATCATGCAAATTCATTTCAAGATTAAAACTATCATAGGGAACGGACATCAAAGATCCGCTCGTTGAAATTATTGTCATATTTCCTTTTATATTATCAATCTTTCCCGACAAATTGACATTTATATCAGCATTGCCGTCGAGATAACCAGGTAAATTTAAAACATCAGTTATAAAATGCCAATCTATATTTGAACTTTTAATATCCAAATTTAAAAAATTTTTTGAAAAATCTGCAGATAAATTAAAGAATCTATTATCTTTTTCAATGTTTAATTTCCTGACAGATATAACGTCTTCGAAAACAATTAGACCAGACGCATTATATGCAACCGCTTCATCATCACGTTTAAAAAACTCCAATTTTCTATCTTTAATAGTGTAATTAAAACAAGACGGTGATAATCTGTATTTGTTTATCCATAAATTATTTAAGTCAATTTTTCCATTATATAAGGATCTATATTTTTCCTTTGTCATCTCGCCCTGTAATTTTACGCCTCCAAATATATCTATCGGACCAGCATGGACGTTAACCAAAAACACATCAAGTCCATATTTTTTGTTTTTAATATTAAAGAATCCGTTGTCAACCCTTATTTCACTATCAGAAATTTTTGCTGAAGCGTTGCTGATAGAAATGTTGTCGCTATTGATTTCAATATTAGATTTAACATCACTAAATTTAACTGTTTTAATATAGGCTGTCTTTGTATTTAAAATCATCTTACAGTTACATTTGCCATCTTTGACGGAGATTGTTCCTTTACCTGAAAAATTTCCCTGTAAAGACGTTTTAAATCCCACAAACGTGTTAATGATTTTTTCATCTAAATTATTAACTGTTAACAAAAATTCTTCACCATCTAAATACTTACCTCGCAATACAATATTCGAATTATCGACGGCAATTATACTCTTCTTAATATCTGCAACACCGTCAATATATTCCACGTCAGCTAATAATGAAAAAGGCAAAGCAAAATATTTACCATCCATCACAGAAGCTAAAATTTTTATATTTGGATTGCTTACTTCACCTGATAGTCGTATGGAAGAATTAAACAGTCCTGATATATTTGGGTAAACACCTTGAATATTTACATTCGTAAAATCAATATTCCCTAATAATTTATCCTCTTTAAAATTTGCAGACAATAAAGCTTTTATACCACTATCTGATTTTAAATCAGAGATTTCGAGTTTCTTCATAGAAGCGATTACATCTGCAGAAATGGTACCAAGAGGCACACCTGATACAAAAACTCCCGTACTTCTGATAACGCCATTAATTTCATTATTTTTGTCTATCTGCCCGTGAAATTCCGTATATCCGCTTATATTAGCCGCCCCAATGTTTATATTTTTTAGATTAACACAAATAGAAGAAATTGGATTTGCCTGTGCAAAACCAAGTATCCCTGTTATATTAGCCAAAATTTCATTTGAGTTATTTACAACAATAAAACGCTCTATATTTACTCTGCTAAGAGACATATTGCCTTTAGCTTCAAACTTTTTAAATTTGTTATTGTATAATGTCCCGTTGAAAGCTCTTATATCGAACTCTGTTAGCGAATCTTTTTCATATTTTACCCGTCCGTTTGCCATTCCTGAAATATTCCAATCAGAATGTCCGCATAAAAGCATCGCATTTGCAATGTCTATTCCAACAAACTTTAAATCCACTGAAATTATTTTTCGGTTTTTTAGAACAGAGTTGAAAGCAATTGAATTATCATCTTTGTAAAAATTCAAAACATACATGTCATTATTTCTGACTATGCTACCTACGATGTTTGTGCTATTCATATCTGAATTTCTAAAATTTTTACATGAAAAATCAATTTGTCCGTCAACTTCGTCTATACTACCAGAAATATTAACAACTCCTTTAGCGCTTCTATCAACAAAAGGAATTAACGGAATGTCTGAAATATTAACGTTTTTCATATCAGCTGAAATAGCGCCTGTTTTAATATCGCCTTTGACTATTCCTACAACTTTATTATTCACTACAAGTTTTCCCTCATATTTTCCACTGCTTGCGTAAACAATTTTCATTTTTTTATCCAATCCGTATATGCAAGATACATTATATATGCCATCGCTATTTTTTTCGCCTAACAAATTGAAAGTTCCTTTTTTGACACCAAAAACAATTAAATCTGCTATGCTTAATTCAAGTTTTCCAATATTATTTTGCCCTTTAAAATCTAATCGAAGATCCCCGCATAATCCCCTATTAATTTTTGAAATATCAATTCTTGACTTGGCTTGAGTGGTAATGCTATTTGATGAACAGTAAAATTTAAAATCTCCAAAATTTCCAGTTAAACTTATATTGTATTCACCTGAAGATTTAAAAAAAGAACACGTCGATCCGCTTAAACTAAATCCATTGTATTTTAATTTTTCTATTGTAATATTTTGCATTGTGTCAAAAGAGGCAAAATTAATTGTACCTTCTGCTTTTACCGATATATCCGCTTTATTTTTTGCATCAAAAAATAATGTTGTGTTAAAAAGATTTTCTGATGTCCTCGTAGATTGAGAATTAATTTTAATGGGAACATCCGCAATGTACAAAGTTGAATCTAAAATAATTTTATCATGATTTATGATTATGTTCGTACCAATAATTTTTGCAAGTTCATATTTTTTCTTGATTGTAGCCACATCTATATCAATTGTTATTTCTGAGTTTAGAAAACTAACAAAAGATAAAGATTTTGTTTTATTCGCTTTTAAACTAGAGGTAGCGCCTTGTTTTTTAGTGTCGGTATCCAAAAAAATTTCTAACTTTGATATCTTAACTTTACTTATACAATTTATAGGTGAAATAGTGTGAGTGAAAAATCTCAAAGGGGCGATTTTAAAAGTAACTTCATCAGCCGTTGCTACATTATCCATTTTCAAATTTTTCACAGTCAATTTAGAAGATGAAATATAAAAATTATCGAACTGTATGGTATATCCTGTTTTATAATGAATGTACTTTTGTATAATGGGCGCAAATATATGCGCTCTTGCACAGTATAAAAAAATCAGTACAATTAAAGAAATAAGCATATATTTCAGAAATCTACGCATATATTTGCACCTTCGTGTATTTTTTGAAGATTTGGAAGTTTTTTGACAAGCAGAATCCATAATTCTGCTTCTCTTTAATTATTTAATGGGTGTGCCGGTTAGTCTTGTAAGATTTTTAAATTCTTTTATAAGTTTTAGTGTAATTTTACCGGGCTTACCATCTGCAATTTGACGTGAATCAGCCGCTATTACAGGTATTACCTCGGCTGCCGTACCCGTTAAAAAACACTCGTCCGCAGTATAAACGTCATACGTACTTAGGCGTCCTTCTTTCACCTGAATCTTCAATTTATTCTTCGCAAGTTCCATAATTGCATCTCTAGTTATTCCAACTAATGCGCCTTCTGCCCCAGAAGGAGTATAAAGAATTTCGTTCTTAACAAGGAAAATATTGTCCCCTGTGCATTCAACCACATATCCTTCTGAATTTAACATTATAGCTTCCATAACTCCGCTTCTTATAGCTTCCATTTTAGCAAGTATATTGTTCAAATAGTTGAGCGATTTGACATTAGGACTCAAAGAATCTTGTCTTATTCTTCTAGTTGAAACAGTAACCACTTCCA
Source organism: Candidatus Endomicrobiellum pyrsonymphae (assembly GCF_020328025.1). Classification (NCBI taxonomy): domain Bacteria; kingdom Pseudomonadati; phylum Elusimicrobiota; class Endomicrobiia; order Endomicrobiales; family Endomicrobiaceae; genus Candidatus Endomicrobiellum; species Candidatus Endomicrobiellum pyrsonymphae. Next base: position 5,790 of record NZ_JAIXMZ010000027.1, read on the forward strand.
TACCATTTTCATAAAGCTCTTCAGAGTACATCGAAATATTATCCGCAATAACAACCACAGTTGGCGGCTTTTTACAATTTCTAGGATCAAGTCCCAAATCTCCGCACCCTCTTGTAATTATAAGTCTTATATATGCGTCAGAAAGTTTGTTTGCTAAAAGAGTTTTTATCACTGCTTTTTCTATATCTTTTTGCTGCATTGGAATTGTAAGATTAATAGCCTTTGCAGAAGCCAAAAGCCTGTCAAGATGTTCCTTTAATCTAAAAATTCGTCCGTTGTATGCTCTTATGCCTTCAAAAACACCATCTCCATATAAGAAACCGTGATCAAACACAGAAATTTTTGCATCCTCGTTTTCAACAAGCTTTCCATCAAGATAAATCTTCATACTGCTCTCCTTAATAAATTATTCTACCATCAGTCATTTGTCATTTTTATTATTTTGTCAGCTTTAGCCGCAAGATATTCATTGTGCGTAACAAGAATCAGCGTCGAGCCAGTTTCCTGGGCGTTTGCAAACAATAACTTCTCTATCTCAAGACCTGTAGTCCTGTCTAAATTACCGGTAGGTTCGTCTGCAAAAATTATTTTAGGATCATTAATTAACGCTCTTGCGAGCGCCGCTCTTTGCTGTTCTCCCCCGGATAGTTCGTTGGGGAAATAGTTCTGTCTATTCAGAAGCCCAACTTTCTTTAAAATATCTTGAGCCCGTTCAAATTTTGCATTCTTGTTATCCCACACAGGGATAAGAATATTTTCCAAAACGTTAAAATCAGGCATAAGATAATGGAATTGAAAAACAAACCCTATATTTTTTTTTCTCATATCGCACAAATACTTATCGTTCTCAGAAAAACAGTCAATATCATCTACATAAACCTTCCCTGATGTCGGTCTATCCATCAGTCCTAAAATATGAATTAATGTACTTTTACCCACACCTGACGGACCAGTCAAAGCAATCTTAAGTCCGGCGGGTATTTCAATTTGTATGTTTTTTAATACTTCGACATCGGGCGAGTTTTTTTTCTTATAATTTTTACTTAAATTTTCAGCTTTTATATTCATTATCCGTACCTTATTGCTTCAAAGGGATCAAGTTTTGAAACCTGATACGCCGGATAAATCCCTGCTATCATAGTGATAATAAACGCGCTTAAAGCAACCATCGCTATATCCGTAGGAATTATTGCGACAGGGAGTTTATCTACATAATAAACGCCTTGAGGCAGTTTAAATATATCAAAATATTTTAATACAGCGCTTACAGCCAGTCCTAGTACAATACCTAGAATAGTACCAATCAACCCAACAACAAGACCCTCATAAAAAAATACCTTAGCAATAGAAAATTTTGTGAAACCCATAGCTGACATTATGCCTATTTCTTTTGATTTTTGAACGCTTAAAAGCAACAGATTAGAAATAATATTAGATGCAGCGACAAGAATTATAAGTCCTAAAATAATAAACATCATAATTTTTTCAAGCTTAAGAGCGGAAAGAAGATTTTTGCTCATTTCAACCCAAGCTTTTGCCCTGTACGGATAAGATATTTTTTTTTGTAATTGTCCGGCAGTTGTAACAGCCGTATCAAAATTATTTGTATGAACATCAATACCAGTTGCAGCCTCAGGTATAGCAAACAATTTCTGTCCCTCATCCAAATCAATAAAACCAAGAGAAGAATCAAAATCATACATTCCGGATTGTATTAAAGCTGCAACAGTAAACTTATACATCTTAGGTATATTACCAAAACTGCCCGGAAACATTAAAATTACCTGATCCCCTGCGCTTGCATCAACGCTTTTGGCAAGCTCGCTTCCCAAAATAATCGCTCTTTCCCCAATCTTTTTATCATCAAAACCCATATCTGATATTGTTATTTGTTTTGAAAGGTTTAGAACGGCATTTTCTTTTGCATAATCTATTGCTTTTATTATTATGCCGGTTGAAGATGCGGACTCAAGACCTCTGATGACGCCTTGCTTATATATGAACGGAGAAGCGCTTATTACAGATTTATTTGTTTTGATTTTATTTTCAATTGAAATATAATCTTTAAATGATTCTCCGTCAATCCTTGTAACAACTATGTGCGACTGTATTCCCAAAATTTTACTTCTTATATCATTTTGAAAACCGCTCATGATTGCAAGCGTTATAACGAGAGCCGATACTCCCAAAGTAGTACTGCCTATAGCGATAAAAGTAGTAAGTAACGAAAAAAACCCTTTTTTTCTCGCTTTTAAATATCTCAGCGCTATAAAAAATTCAACAGGCATCATACTCATGAACTTTATTCGGACCTCATTGCAGGAAATGTTATAACTTCTCTAATGGACTCTACTTCGGTTAAAACCATGACGAGCCTGTCTATACCTATTCCTAAACCGCCAGTCGGAGGAAGACCTTGTTCAAGCGCAAAAATAAAATCTTCATCGTATGGCATCACTTCGTCGTCGCCTTTCTTTTTGGCTTCCATCTGCTGTGCGAATCTTATTTTTTGCAACTCGGGGTCATTGAGCTCGGAATAAGCATTGCCTATTTCCATTCCATTAATGTAAAGCTCAAAACGTTCAGCTATTTCAGGTCTATCAAATTTAACTTTTGAAAGCGGAGAATAAACCGCAGGATAATCTATAACAAAAGTAGGATCTTTTAAATTGGGTATAACTTTCTCATCAAAAAGCTGATCTAGAATCTTCTTATCGGTTGCATTTTTCGGCAAATCAAGATTTAAATGTTTTACTTGCTCAAACATTTTCCCACTTTCAACGTAAGGAAGCAATTCAAGTCCTGTATATTCTTTTATCAAATCAAACATTTTTGCTCTTCTAAATTCTAAATTTATAGAAGCCCCTATTTTCCCTGCTGCAGCCTTAATTAATGTCTCCGTAATATCCATCATGTCGTTATAATCTGAATAGGCTTGATAAAGCTCCAACATAGTAAATTCAGGATTATGGTTCTTATCTATGCCTTCATTTCTAAAATTTCTTCCTATTTCAAAAACTCTATCCATTCCGCCCACAACAAGACGCTTTAAAAAAAGTTCTGGCGCTATTCTTAAAAATAAATCTATATTCAAAGCATTGTGATGCGTTACAAAAGGTCTTGCATTTGCTCCTCCAGCGAGAGATTGTAGCATTGGTGTTTCTACTTCTATAAAACCAAGATCTTCCAACTTGTGTCTTATAGCAGAAATAATCATACTCCTCTTTATAAACACATCTTTTACATCGCTGTTTGCAATTAAATCTAGATATCTTTGTCTATATCTTGTTTCCGTATCTTTAAGTCCGTGCCACTTCTCAGGAAGAGATCTAAATGCTTTTGTGAGCATAGTCCAACTTTCAACCATTATGCTAAGTTCATTTGTTTTAGTTCTAAAAGGAATTCCATCTACAGCTATAATGTCGGAAGTATCAACCATATTTTTGAAAAGCTCATATTGGTCTGCCCCTACTTTATCCGCTCTGACATATATTTGAATTTTTGCATACCCATCTCTTATGTCTAAAAAAGCCACTTTACCCATATTTCTGTAAGTCATAACTCTTCCTGCAGCTTTAACTTTTACATCGACAACTTGTTCTTTTTCAAGATTAACAAACTCCCTTTGTATATCGGCATTGTTTTTATCTAAAGCATATTTTGCAGGATAAGGATTTATCCCAACGCTTACAAAATCTTTAGCTTTTTGCCTTCTCTGCTGAATGATCTGCTCGATAGGAGTTGACTGTTGTTCTTGTGATTGCTCCAGTTCTTTCTTTTCCATTTGCTACAATTCCTCTGCTATAGTTAAATCGCTTTAAGTTGCGCCGTATTGTAGTAAATTCACTTTTTTTAAAAATAAGTCGCTCTTCCTTAGCAACCTGCCCCCGAATGTTTTAATCGAGAGGTGGCGGGCGAAGCCTGACGGGACTTGAATATTTAAATTTAAATACCTTTAACTATGGCGCAACTTAAAGTGATTTGACTACATACGCGCAAGATTCACAACACGATTACAGCGCCGCTAACACAACCTGCGACTACACACGTCGGATTGTATCATTTTTTTGAAATACAGTCAAAGTAATGTAGAATATCGTAATATATTGCGTATTTTAGGAAATTTAAAGTAGTTGCGGATAATGAACGGTTGCCGTATATTAAACCGTTTATATCATATTCTTTCTAAACTGCTTATACTTATGCCGTTTAACAGAATAAAAAAAATTTTGGAAACCAAGTCTTCTGAAAGTATAAAAACCGGAAAGTATAATGAAATTACTGATATTTTTATTATGGACAGAGAAAAAATTGCTAAAGAAATAGAAATACTTGAAAAGGACAAGGAAAGTTTAAGTAAAATAATTGAACATTCACAAAACTCCTCAATCCGAGATTGCTTGTCATTTGTAATCTTAAATTCGTTCAATAAAATTGTTTACGCTTATGACAAGATCGGTAAAATACTAAAAAAAAGATTTTGAAAAAATGCTCACATACTTGAAATTTCGGAAAATCATGATTTGGGACAAGTCGTATCGAAAGCAAATGAAAATCAGGGCGCAATAATTCAATAACGACTCGAAGACTATGTAGCAATCTCCGCAATATCAATTGGAGACAACGACAAAATTGCAGGAACGATCATCAAAATAAAATAAACCTTGTTTTGTTTTTTGCTCAGCAGCAACTTTATTATCCTGCTTGTTTTCGTACTTTCCTTTCTGTTTTATTTTTGCTTCACCTTATATTTTCTCTTTGTTATGTCCTATCTTAACAGAAAATAATATTCTGTGAACCCAGACTGGATTTTGTCCCGCATATAAGCCCTTTTCTTCTCCATAAAATGCGTATTCAAGCGTACTACAATTTGTAACTATTCCACCGCCAATTGTAGGGTAACCTGAATTGCAACCCGCTCTTATAACAAATGAATTGTACTTATATTCAGCTCCTATATGCGTTTTTTTGAAAGGAGTCTCAATGAACGTCTCATTAGAATTTGCCAAATCCGTTAAGTCAAACACTAAAGCAAGTCTGTCATTTGTTTTCAAATATTTTCCCGGCCAATAATAGAACTTTTCAGGATAATATGCAACGCCTAAATTAAGCTCCGTATTTATTCTTGCGTTATATCCGCTTGCAGAATCCATCTTGTTTGAATTACCACGAAGGTTTTTATACTCTACGCTAGAATTATAAACACCGGCTATCATTAATCCAAAATTCCAGTGAGAATTAAGATGATATATCGCGCCGAAATCCACTCCAAAAGATGTTCCGTGGAAAAATTTTTCTTTTAAATCATATTTTGGTAATTCTCTCAATGAAATCTTATCTTGAGAAACATTTTTTAATCTGCACATATATTTAAAATTTGCGCCTAAAGATAACGCTCCCGGCATTCTTATCTTTTCAAGCGAACGAATTTTAAAGGCGACAGGAAGAATCCCGAGTACAGTCATTTCAGAATCATGCGATACAGAAGGTATCGGCGCGCCTCTGTTAAAATTTACATTCGTCTTTGCGTAAGAAAAAACGCCAAAACCAAAATTTAAATAGTTCTTTTTAATAGCTATAGGCTTTGTAATAAACAAAATATTTGGAATCGAAACAAAGACATAAGGATAAAAATCTAACACTTGATCCGATATTTTCTTAATAAGTTTGATTTGTTGTTCGTCATCAAGTTTATCAACAAAATGTAACATATCGCTTTTATGATTGGTATAAAAATTATAAGAATCTATTATTGCGGTACTTATAGCAATATCAAGAGAAAATGGTTGAATCAAAAAACTGTTTCTGTAAGTAATTCCAGCAGGATTATAAAAAAATGCATTGTCGTCGTCTGCAATAGCTGTAAAAGCGCCACCCATACTCATAGGGCGCAATCCTTTTTTCATCGCCCTATTTTCTAATTGCGATGCAAAAACTATCGAAGAAAAAAGCAACCCCAAAATTGTTAAAAACGTAATTTTATTCTTCATGGAGTCTTCTGATGTATTATCACAATATTATTATTTTACTTACATGCCCAACCATAAATCTGAATTATGAATGGTATTATTCAATTCCGATTTGAATCCTTCAATAATTGGGTCTTGGCTCTTATCTTTAATATTATTTAAACAATTCATAGCTTTCAAGGCTTTGGCTTTCATATTGTGTACCGCCGACTCAACTGCAGGACTAGCAGAAGATTTAGGAGGTAAATTACTGATATCAATAGGAAATGTACTACCAACGTATTGTTTCACTTCAGGATTTTTTGCAGCAGAAAATATGCCTTCTAGAGCATAAGCAGTTGCTCCATCGAGATTTGTACTAGTGTCTGTTGGCGGATTTTCACCTTCAAACAATTGAGGAAACATATTTTCATTGTTCACCAAGTTACTTAACGCTTCACCTGTTTTTGATATTTTTTCAGGAGAAAGCGCAGTAAAATCTAATGATAATCTCGAGGTTTTGTCAGTTATCATTTTTGTTACAGTATTTGTGATTTCTGAATCTAAAGTATCATGTATAACTGCTGAAGTATATCTCATCACCGCTTCTTTGTCACCGGGTCTTAGCTTCGCTGCAGCGAAATAATCTTTTGCAGCTTCAGCATAGTTTTGATTCCTCATTTCTGAGTCGGCATCTGATATTAAAGAGTCGTACGAACCACTACCGGAACGATGCGCCCAAGAAAAGATGTTGTTATTCTTACCACAACTTGATGTAAAAATAACAAGCAGACAACACAATACAGATCCAAACAAGCGTTTTGTCATCAAAAGCTCCTCTTAAATTAAAAGCCGTTGACAATTTTTATATTGATACAACTGCGCTACTTAAATTTTCGGGGGAATTTTGGCTGTTTTACGGAAAGCAATATTTGAGAACATATTGACCGAATAAAACAGACGAAATTCACCAAAAAGGACGCAGTCCGTAGGATTTTAGTTCAAAAATAGCGCGCTGCGCCGTTGAACTTCCTAGCAAGAGGAATGAGCTATTGCTTTGTCAGTCCGCCTCGCATTGCATCCATTTTTGAGCTAATGTAATGCGCCAATATAAAGTTAATTGACTATGAAATTAATTGCAATATGTCAAAATATAACTATAAAAATAGCCGGAAATATCAATAAAACCAATTATATAAGAATTTTTACAGAAATTTCATGAGCTTTCTTCTCAGCATACGAAAATCTTTCGTCCTTTAACAAAACGACTAAATGTTTTAAAGCGTCGACCATTTCTGTCATCGATTCAAGCGACATATTAATTGTTCTTACAAAAAAGCCAAGCTGTTCAACGTCGGTTTTACGAGCCGTTTCTGTTAAAGCTGACTGTTTATCGTCCCTCTAGCAAAAATTTTGATAAAACATTTTTAAATTCATCTGCCAAAGGACCATCAATTGCCTGTATAACTTTTCCGGCAACGCCATAAAAATCAAGACCGACATTAAGCATAATTGAAAGCAAATTCGCCATATCTGGAAGCTGTTTTGCTATAACCTATTTTCTCTTCTTCGATTGCTATTTAATTTTTAACAGTGGCAAAAAAGAAAAATCCCCAAAATAAAATCACAACAAAATATTTGAACTTATAAATGTAAAGGCAATCAACATTTTCGTGATTGTAGCAAATATTTATAAAGAAAAAAATTGATGCGGTTTAATTTTTTCATATTCTCCGCCAAGCGATTTTAAAACTATGCCAATTTTATCCATCAGGATTACAAATTTTTTATATTTTATGCGAGCTACAAATCTTCCGTTTTTTTTCAGCGCTATCCATTACAAAAGTAATTATAAAGCTTCCATCTTTTCTTCTCTCAACTGCATTTTGCACTTTACCGGCAATTTCAACATGTTTAATGTTTTCTAAAATACAAAAACATAGATGTTAAAATGCTAACGACTTAAAGATTACATGAGCAAGGCAAAAACGAACAGTTAAAAGAGCTTATAAGTCATCGTGAAGATCTTACGCAGAAAAATTGCTGCTCCAGCAGGTCTTGCTCCTTATGCCAATTATAGTGGCAAGATTAGCAAAAGGTGTAGAGCTTCTACATAGGTAGCCCTCTTGTTAAACGCATGTTCTTTGTCCGATTTTAGAGTTTTATGTTGGCTTGCTCATGTAATCTTTAAGTCGTTAGCATTTTAACATCTATGTTTTTGTATTTTAGAAAACATTAAACATGTTGAAATTGCCGGTAAAGTGCAAAATGCAGTTGAGAGAAGAAAAGATGGAAGCTTTATAATTACTTTTGTAATTATAAAACTTCCATCTTTTCTTCTCTCAACTGCATTTTGCACTTTACCGGCAATTTCAACATGTTTAATGTTTTCTAAA
>NZ_JAIXMZ010000028.1:0-14330 GCF_020328025.1 Candidatus Endomicrobiellum pyrsonymphae
CAGTAGCGGGAATAATAATGGCAAGACGTTTTAAAAAAGAAGGTGACGGTATAGGAACAAAATCACTGCTCTTGCTGCTTCTCCTGCTACCATTACAGGTAGCACGCCTGCTCCGAATAACAGTGATTTTGTTCCTATACCGTCACCTTCTTTTTTAAAACGTCTTGCCATTATTATTCCCGCTACTGTTCCAACTCCTAGTCCTGTCGGTCCAGTAGCCCATGTTGGTTTCCACCATCTCCGTCCGTCAACAACCGCCGCTACTTTCTCTTCTTTCTTCCCATCCACACCACCAACAACGGAATTTCTGTTGACGCTGTTACCATTTTTGTTAGATTTATCGGACGAGCATGCCGAAACGAGTAGAGAAAAGCAAACAAACAAGCTTACACATCTTCTTAAACGTAATGTCATCATACTATCTCCTCTTTTGTTTTTATCTATCGGTTTTGATAGATTTAGATTTTAGGGGAATGTGGACTATGTATTGCTTCACGTGAAATCCCTCTTTTATTTTGTTTCCACTTTTTTTGTTTTGCATTTATAAGAAGGTCAACTTATACCAAATTAAAGAGTTTTTGACAAATCATTAACGGTAATTTTTTTATAGATTCTGCCTGCCTCTGCTGCTATTATCCCTGTTCCTGAAAAAATATCTGCGAAAGAATTGCCCGAACATTCTTTTGTAATAATAGAAAAAATCCACGATAATAATTTATGTTTATTGCCAATATACCCGCGACTATATTCTTGAAAGTGGTTTTCTTTAATTCTTGAGATATACTTATAATCTTCATATATCTTTTTAGATGGTAGCTGAGAAGTTGTTTCTTGACCATATAAATTAAAAAGCATACCTTAAATTTCACGATAGAAATATTGGATATTTTCAAAATCATTATTCTTAGAATATACAATATTTTTATTTGGAATCTTGTATTTTTGCAAAAAAAGAAAACAACTCTCTTTTTAATTCCAAGGTAGAAGTTTTATTTTTATTTAAAATGATTTTAGGTTTTGTTATTGGCATTGAATTTATTTTGTGGTAATGAATTTTCTTCATTCAATCTTATTGATAACTTTAAAAACTCATAACGCCTAAGATAATTATACAAAATCTAAAAAATTTTGTCTTTTATCTATCAAATCATATAAAAAGTACGACGAAAGAGGAAGTGTTTGTATTCTACTTTTTTGAGAAGGTGGAGTAAAACAATAGCGCAATAAAACAATATTTGAAAATTTGCAGTAAAGAGTTGAAATATGTTAAATTAATACAATCGGTTGTGTTGTGTAAAGTTTGATATTTACTATAACTTTTTAGAGGAGTAAAGCGAATGGGGGCAAACTATGAAAAATTTGAAACAGTATGCCGGGTTCTAGAAGAAAATAAATTTGACAAGTCAAAACTGATACCTATTCTTCAAGCTGTGCAGGAAGAGTACAGGTATTTGCCACAAGAGGTTTTAACTTTTATCTCATCATCTTTGAACATTTCTCCAGCCAAAGTTTACGGTGTTGCAACTTTCTTTGCGCATTTTACTTTGATACCCAAAGGCAAGCATATCATTAGAATTTGTGATGGAACGGCGTGCCATGTAAAAAAATCTGCCGCTATTATAAATGCAGTAAAAAAGAAACTTAAATTAAAAGAAAATGAAATAACGACTAAGGATATGCTTTTTACAATTGAAACTGTGGCATGTCTTGGCGCATGCGGTCTTGCTCCGGTTCTTGTTATAGATGGTGAAGTTCACGGGCAGATGAGTCCTGAGAAAGTTGTTGATTTAATTGATAACATGCTTAAGCAAGAGGTGGCAAAACAATGATAGATTTAGAAAATATCACACAATCGGTTAGAAAAGCGGAACAAAACATATACAAAAGAGTTATTGTTTGCGCTGGTACAGGTTGTGTGGCTAACGGTTCTCTTAAAGTTTTTAAAAGTTTAGTAAGTACAGCAAAAGAGTTGGGCATAGAAGCGCATGTTGAATTGAAAGAAGAAAATAAAGGAGCATTCTTTTCAAAAAGCGGTTGTCAGGGATTTTGCCAAAACGGTCCTCTTGTAAATATTTTACCGTCAGGAATACTTTATACAAAAGTTAAAATCGACGATGTAAAAGATATTCTTGAAAAAAGCGTTAAAAATAATGAGCTTATAGATAGGCTTTGCTATAGCAACAACGGTAAAGTGTGTAAGGGACAGTCTGAAATTCCTTTTTATCAAAAACAATACAGGTTGGTTCTTAAACAGTGCGGTGTTATAGATCCTGAAAATATTCAAGAATATATCGCAGACGGCGGGTACAGAGCTGCAAAAAAAGCTTGTGTAGAGATGACTGATAAAGAAATATGCGATGTTGTTTTTACATCAGGCTTAAGAGGGCGTGGCGGCGCTGGTTTCCCGACGTATAAAAAGTGGCATTTGACAAGGCAGCAAGTTGCTTCAAAAAAATATATGATTTGTAATGGCGACGAGGGGGACCCCGGAGCATTTATGGATAGAAGCGTTATGGAAGGGAATCCTCATAGCGTTATAGAAGGGATGATAATTGCGGCAAAGGCAATAGGAGCGGATGAAGGGTACGTATATGTGAGGACAGAATATGCTCTTGCTGTCGAGAGAATGAGAAAAGCTGTAAAAGATGCGACGGATATCGGGATTTTGGGGAATGATATTTTTGGTTCAGGCTGCAACTTTACTCTTCATGTTATGGAAGGGGCTGGCGCTTTTGTATGTGGCGAAGAAACTGCGTTAATAGCATCGATTGAAGGTAAAAGAGGAATGTCGTCGCCAAGACCGCCGTATCCTGCTCAAAGCGGGTTATGGGGAAAACCCACAACGATAAATAATGTCGAAACGCTTGCTACAATTCCTACCATAATAAATTACGGAGCAGAGTCTTATAGAAAGATTGGCACTGAATCTTCTCCAGGTACAAAAACATTTGCATTAACAGGACATGTTTTGAACGCAGGACTTATTGAAGTCCCTATGGGCTCGACTTTAAGACATATAATATTTGATATTGCTGGCGGAGTTACGGATGAGAAAGGCAATGTTAAAGAAGAAAATTTTAAAGCGGTTCAGATAGGAGGACCCTCGGGCGGTTGCTTAACCAGGGAACATCTTGACCTTCCTCTGGATTTTGATTCTTTGAAAAAAGTCGGCGCTATGGTGGGGTCAGGCGGACTTGTGGTGATGGGTAAACATAATTGTATGGTAAATGTTTCAAAATTTTTTATGCAATTTATGCAAAATGAATCATGTGGGAAATGCGTTTTATGTCGAGAGGGATCAAAACAGATGCTTTTAATGCTTACAGATATTACTGATGGTAGAGCTGATGAAAATACTATTCCGCTTTTAGAAAAACTTGCAAAAGCAGTTCAAATAGGTTCTCTGTGCGCGCTTGGCAAAACTGCTCCTAATCCGATTCTGTCAACTTTAAAATATTTCAGAGATGAATACGATGCTCACATTAAAGAAAAGAAATGCCCTGTAGGTGAATGTACAAGTCTTATAAATTACATGATAAGCGATAAATGTGTTGGATGTACGGTTTGCTCAATGAGGTGTCCTGTCAAGGCCATAAGCGGTGAACGTGGGCATAGACATGTAATTGATACCGTAAAATGTGTAAAGTGTAGCGTTTGTATGGCTTCGTGTAAATTTAATGCCATTGTGAGAGGTTAATAAAAGTTATGGAAAAATATTTAACGATAAACGGCAGAAAAGTTTTATTTGATAAAGAGAAAAATCTTTTAGAAGTTATAAGAAAAGAAAATATAGAGTTGCCTACATTTTGTTATCATTCTGAACTTAGCGTTTATGGTTCGTGCAGACTTTGTATGGTCGAAGTTGAGGGTAAGGGAATGCTTTCGGCTTGTTCCACTCCTCTTGAATCCGAAATGATAATCAGGACAAATACTGAACAAATAATAGAGATGAGAAAAATTATAGTTGAACTTTTACTTGCCAATCATGACAGAGAATGTACTACGTGCGCAAAGAGCGGAACTTGTCAGCTTCAGACATTAGCAAGAAGACTTGGCATTGATGAAATAAGATTTAGAAACGTTATACATAAAAAACCTAAAGATGTATCCACATATGCCTTAGTAAGAGAACCGAGCAAATGCGTTCTTTGCGGAGATTGCGTAAGGTTTTGCGATGAGATACAGAGTGTAGGCGCTTTGGGGTTTGCAAATCGCGGACCAAACTCCATTGTTTGTCCAAGTTTTGGGAAAAATTTAGAACTGTCCGAATGTGTTTATTGCGGTCAGTGCTCAAGAGTTTGTCCTACTGGCGCTATTGCGCCTAAGTCTGAAGTAAGCGCGGTGTGGAAAGCTTTAAGCGATACTAAGAAAAAGGTAATAATATCTATAGCGCCTGCTGTGCGAGCGGCAATAGGCGAAGTGTTTGGGTTTGTTGGTGAAAATGGAACTGAGGCAGCAGGTAAAATTGCGACCGCTTTAAAGTCTATGGGATTTTCAAAGGTTTTTGATATTTCATTTTCAGCGGATATGACAATAGTCGAAGAGGCAAATGAATTTTTGGAGCGCATTAAAAATGATGGAACTATTCCTATGTTTACCTCGTGCTGCCCAGCGTGGGTAAAATTTGTGGAGCAGTATTATCCCGAATTTCTTCCAAATCTTTCGACATGTCGTTCTCCTCAAGGAATGTACGGGTCTGTCGCAAGAAGAATTATGCCGGAAATTCTTGAAGTTCCGAAAGAGAATTTGGTTGTTGTTTCAGTAATGCCATGCACGGCAAAAAAATATGAAGCTAGAAGATCTCAGCTTGCTAAAGACGGCGTTGTAGATATTGACTATGTTTTAACAACGCAAGAGCTTGCGCTGATGATTGAAGAGATTGGTTTGCGTTTTGGCGATATTAAACCGTCTGCATTTGATATGCCTTTGGGTTTTAAAACAGGCGGTGGAGTAATATTTGGCAACTCAGGCGGAGTAACTGAAGCTGTTTTGAGATATGTTGTAAATACTAAGTCGGACGGTGTGGATGATGCCGAGCGATTTAATTTTGTACGTGGAGAAAACGGTTTAAGAGAAGCAAAAATTAATCTTGGCGGCAGAGAGCTTAGGATTGCCGTTGTTTATGGACTGAAAAACGCTAGAAAAGTTTTAAGAGATATTAAGACGGATAAAACAAGATACGATTTTATAGAAGTTATGGCATGTCCCGGCGGATGCATTGGCGGAGCGGGACAACCAGTTTATACAGATTTAGTTGCGAGAAGAAGAAGAACTAAGGTTTTGTATGAGAATGATAAAATTATGGAACTTCACAATCCGCAGGACAATCCGTACGTTCAAAAGTTGTATAAAGAACATCTTGATAAACCGGGTAGTCGCAAAGCTCACGAATATCTGCATACAAGTTACAAGTGTAAGAAGAGATTTAAAGAAACTGTAGAACTTTCTGATTCCGCGCATGATAGCAACGTTAAAGTTAATGTGTGCTTTGGAAGTAGCTGTATGGCTAAAGGGTCTAAAGAAATTTTAAAGCATATTGTGAATTTTGTAGAAAGCGAAAAATGCAAAAATAAAGTGGATATAGCCGCGTCTATTTGTTTAGAAAAATGTTCTAATGGTCCAAACACAAAAGTTGCAGGTAAGACCGTAGAACATTGTACTTCTGAAACAGTGGAGAAAGCAATACTCGACGAGCTGAAGAAAGATTAAGATATCATAATTTGCACGACGAACGCATGAAAGATATATATTTTGGGTTGCGATTTAGTTTGACTTTTGCTACATGGCGTGGCGTTGTACAGTAGAATATTTTAGTTGTTAGTTGTGGATTTGTAAATTTCGTGAGTTGTTAGATGGAATTAAATTATGGGGGTATGATGAAGAAGGTTTTGTTTTTGGTGTTGGCTTTGTCGGTTTTTGTAGTAGCAAATGCGTCTGCTACAGGACAAGTATATTTATGGGGTGGATATACGCGGGTAAATATGAAAAATTTCAATGATTCTATTGATTCCGTTAGATACGGGGCTGCAAACCTAGAAGTTACAAACGGCAAACCTATCAGAAGTAAAAGATGCGCTTACAAAAGTTGCAAACGCAAGCCCATCAGAAGTAAAAGATGCGCTTATAAAAAAGTTACAAACGGCAAACCTATCAGAAATAAAAGATGCGTTCCTAGAAGTTACAAACACAAACCTATCAAAAGTAAAGGATGCGTTTATAATAGGCGCAGATTATCTTTATGACATTAATGGAACCGTGAAAATAGGTCATAGAGTGGCTTTTTTGCTAGCCAAAGGAAAGTTTAGTGATGATGTCTCGGATGATAATGTGTCTTTTGATTTTTCGTTGGTCCCCATTATGTTTGGCGGAAGTTACAATAGAAATATAAGCGAGAAATTTAGTTTGAACGGGAAATTGTTTTTTGGTTATGGTTTAATTAAACATAAAGCAAAAAAAGTTTGGCGCGACGAACTAGGAGAAAGAAGAGAAAAGACTTTTCTCGATATAGATGGTGGTTGTTTTGTGGCAGATATATCGATAGGAGCGCAGTATTGGCTTACAAAGAGATTGGGACTTGGACTTGACTTAGGATATAGATTTACGCCCGAAACAGAGATTGAAGGTAAGAAGATATGGCAGAAAAGAAAAGTTGATTTTTCAGGGTTAACAACTAAGTTGAGTTTGAGCTATAAAATATAAGATTTTTTAACGTAATTCTTGAACTTCATGCATAGTTTTGCGTGAGGTTCTATGCAAGAGACACCGCTAGCGCAATTTAAAGCGATTTGACTATTATAGCGGAGAAAATAATGGCTAGATTGATGGGCATAGATTATGGTTTAAAAAGAATAGGTATTGCAATGACTGATATGTTGCAAATTACGTCTAGTCCTTTTGAGACAATTGAAAGCGTTTCTTTGAAAAAAAATGCTTTAAGACTTTTAGAAATTGCCAAAAACAACGATGTTTCTGTAATTGTTTTTGGACTGCCCATAAATATGAATGGTACGGAAGGCGAGATGGCATATATTGTTCGTAAAGTTGTTGAAGAAATAAAATCTCTTTCTAGTGTAGAAGTAGCTATGATTGACGAAAGACTTACTACAGCTCAAGCGGAAAGAATGCTTATCAACGAAGGCGATGTTTCAAGAAAAAAACGCAAAGGACTTAAAGATAAAATAGCTGCGTCGCTTATTTTACAGACTTATATGGATACTCATTCATAGTCAAGCAGGCAGTTACAACAGACATGTCGTTGTTGTCATGTTGTTGTCATTCTGAACGGAGTGAAGAATCCACGCTTTTGGATGCTTCAGTCGCTTCGCTCACCTAGCATGACAGCCATGACTGTCGTCTCAAAGCTGAAGGCTTGAGGAATCTATTTTGGATATTTTCCTTAGCTCGGTATGACGACAAATGAGGCATTGGAATGCGATACATAATAGATGGTTATAATGTAATAAATTCAAGTGATATGTTTCTGTCTCCCACTTTAGAGGGAAAAAGAAACAAGTTGCTTGAATTTATTCAATTTAATAGCCCTCATGGCGGTTTAAAAAATTCTGTTACAATTGTTTTCGACTACAAATCGAAAAATCCGTATGAATCAAACGATTATAATAATAAATATCGTATGGGCGATATAGAAATCGTTTTTAGCGGTGGTATTATTTCCGCAGATGATATTATTGTAAAAATTGTTGACGAATCTCAAAACCCTTACGAGATAACTATTATTACAAACGATAAAGGTATAAGACGCAGAATTAGCCCAAGCGGGGCAAAATACGAGGCTGTTGAGGTATTTTTGTCAAAAGAATTTAAACAAAAAAATATTAAAAGAGTATGGGAGCATTGTGATAAAAGTGAAACTGAGCAGATAAATGAGGAGTTGGTAGAATTGTGGCTAAAAAAACAGTAACAGTTTTATCAGCAGGGATAATATGTTTTTTGATTGTTGCCTGCATACATTTTTTTTCTTCCACTGATACAGAGCAGATTTTAATAAAAGTTAAAAAAGGCGATAGTTTTACGTCTGTTGCGATGAGACTGAAAGGAAATAAGCTTATACATTCTAAGGATTTATTTTTAGGAGTTGTAAAACTTACAAAATCGCAAAATAAACTTAAAGCAGGTGTTTATAGTTTTTCAAAAAAAGACGGTATGTTTAAAATATTAAAGAATTTAAAAAACGGTTCTAAAAATACCTTGCGGTTTACTGTTCCCGAAGGAAACAATATAAAGCAGGTAGCTGATATTGTGGCTCAAACGATAGATATTGATAAAGAAAAATTTGTTAAAATTGCGCAAGATAAAAATTTGGAAGGATATCTTATGCCTGAAACTTATTTTGTAGTTCCGGGGGAAACAGAAGAAGATATAATTAAAATGATGGGCGATGAGTTTAATAAAAAGATTATGCCGGAAATGTACGAAAGAGCAAAAGAAATGAATGTTGCGTTTAAAGATATAGTTATAATGGCATCAATTATTGAAAAAGAAACCGTAGCCCGCGAAGAAAGACAAATGATAGCGGCAGTTTTTTATAACAGACTTAAAAAACGTATTAGATTGCAATCTTGCGCCACTGTTTTGTATGCTATGGGCGTAAATAAAGCTAAGCTGACTATTGAAGATACAAAATTTGATTCACCGTACAACACTTATAGACATTTTGGTCTTCCTCCAGGACCTATATGTAACCCAGGGATTGAGTCTATAAAGGCGGCTTTATATCCCACAAGTACCAGAAGTTTATTTTTTGTTTCAGACGGTAACGGCAGGCATTTATTTGCCAAAAATCTTGTTGAGCATAAACAAAACAGGCAAAAAGTAAACTTGAAAAAAAAAGAACAGAAAAATTGATTATATCAGGAAGTTATTATGGAACAGAAAAGAGTTTATTTTGATAACAGCGCTACAACGGCTGTTGATATGGAAGTTATAAAAGAAATGCAGTCGTATTTTTCTGGCGTATACGGGAATGCTTCAAGTTTTCATCATTTTGGAAGACAGTCTAAGTCGGCTCTCGATAACGCAAGATCCAAAGTTGCGCTCCTGTTAAATGCAAGTCCTGAAGAAATATTTTTTACAGGTTGCGGTACGGAATCCGATAATATTGCGATATTTGGCATATTAAACGCTTATGAAAAAAAAGGTCATATAATTACAAGCAAAATAGAACATCATGCGGTTTTATATTCATGCAAACATCTTGAAAAAAGCGGCTATGAAGTAACTTATCTTGATGTAGATAAAGACGGAGTTGTTTCAGTAGAGGATTTTAAGAAGTCGGTAAAAGATGATACTTTGCTTGTAACAATCATGCATGCCAATAACGAAGTTGGCGCGTTGCAGCCCATAGCAGAAATTGCCGCTGAACTAAAAAAAATCAACGAAATAAGAAAAGACAGAGTTTATTTTCATACGGATGCAGTGCAGTCTGCAGGAAAACTTCGGCTAGATGTTAAAAAACTCGACGTTGATTTGCTTGCCATATCGGGTCATAAATTTAACGGTCCCAAAGGCGTAGGTGTTTTGTATGTTAGAGGAGGAACAAATATATCTCCCATAACTTTTGGTGGACATCATGAAGGAGGTCTTCGTCCAGGTACAGAAAATGTTGCTTGTATTGTTGGTCTTGCCAAAGCGCTTGAGCTTTCGAATGTTAATCTTGAAGCAAATAATAAAACCATTTTTAATTTGAGAGAAAAACTTAAAAAAGGGATTCTCGACAAAATTCCTGAAGTAACTATAAACGGAAGCGGTAATAAAGCTGTTGATAATATTTTAAACGTAAGTTTTAATTGTATCGAAGGAGAAGCGTTGCTCCTTATGCTTGATATGAGAGGTATTGCTGTTTCTACGGGTTCTGCGTGCGCTTCCGGCGAAGATGGACCGTCGCATGTTTTAAAAGCTATGGGTGTTGACGATGTTGTTGCGCAAGGCGCAATCAGATTTTCTTTTGGTCATAATAATACGCAGGAAGAAGTTGATTATACGCTTGAAGTTTTGCCAAAGGTCGTAAGCGGCTTGCGTTTGATGTCTCCCGCGTGGAAGCAAAAAAAGGTTTGAGAATAAATGATAAAATAAGTAAAACATTTGTTGTGTTTTACAGTTTGTAACGGGGAGAAAAAATGTATATTGATTTTCTATCAGATTGGCCGGCTTATTTATTTATGTTGCTGTTTGTTGTTTTCTTTGTATATATTATTGCCAAAGGACAACATAAACAAAAACAAGAGCCTGTAAGAAGTAAAGATAAAATTGAGAAATAGCAAATATTGTGGCAGTTTCTTTTTTATTCACTTTTCTCCAAAATAAATCGTTCTCCTTTAGCGGTCTGTCTTCGAACGTTTTAATCGAGGCGGTTAGGTTCTACGAGAGCTTGGCTTCCTCAGAGTGATATCGACGGAAGAATAAAGATGTTGCAGTAAATTCCCCTTCCACTGAAAGGGGTGGCGACATCGCTCAGTTGGGTATTGATGGCGTCGTAATAGTAAAAACATATAATAAAATTAGGATAAATCGAGCTGAAATTATAGTGGAACATAAAACAAAATGAATACTGAAATAGAAACGCCGTATTATTTAATTGATGAGAAAAAGTTGTTAAAGAATTTAAAAAAGATTCAATACGTAAGAGAACACAGCGGAGCTAAATCAGTTTTAGCTTTGAAATGCTTCTCTGCATGGTCTGTGTTTGATTTGATGAGCAAATATATGGATGGTACAACGAGTAGTTCTTTGTATGAGGCAAAACTTGGTTATGAAAAATTTGGAAAAGAAACGCATGCATTCAGCGTCGCTTATTCCGTAGAAGATGTTGAAGCTCTTCGACATATTTCAGATAAAATTATATTCAACTCAGTATCGCAATTTAAAAGATTTTACAATAAAGTAAAACACATAAAAATTGGCTTAAGAATAAATCCGGGTATAAGTTATTCTCACTTTGACCTAGCTAATCCTGCAAGAGAATATTCCAGACTCGGCGTAACTTCTGAAAAGGAAATCATGTCTGTTTTAAGTAGAATAAGTGGCGTAATGTTTCATTATAACTGCGAAAATGACGATTTTAAAACCTTCAGCGCCATGCTTGATGAAATATCTGAAAAATATAAAAAAATTCTGAACAAAGTTGAATGGGTAAGTCTTGGCGGTGGCTTGTATTTTACAAAAGATGGCTACCCGTTGGATAAGTTTTGTGCAAAACTAAAAAGTTTCTGCGAAAAGTATAATGTTCAAATTTATTTAGAGCCGGGAGAAGCGGCAATTACTCAAAGTTGCGAACTTGTTACAACTGTTTTAGATGTGGTCAAAAACATAAAAGATATCGCTATTGTTGATGCGTCTATTGAGTCGCACATGTTGGATTTGTTGATATACAAAATACCTGCTAAAATTAATGCCAAAACTGGAAAAAATGAATACATAATTGCCGGTAGGTCGTGTCTTGCGGGCGATGTTTTTGGAGAATACAAACTTGCAAACAGACTTAAAGTTGGTTCCATAATACGTTTCACTGATGCGGCAGGATATACGATGGTTAAGAAAAATTGGTTCAATGGTCTTAAAATGCCTTCCATTGTTGTTAAGGGACTTGATGGAAAAGTGAAAATTGTAAAGAAGTTTTTGTATAATGATTTTTTAAATGATTTGTCACAAAACTAGTATGATTCTGTAAATTTATCCTAGATTTTGTGCGACATGTTAATTTTAGTGGTCTGTGATAAAAAGAATCAGGTTCGACGTACGGTAGGTATAGTTCACAAAAAATTTACATTTGCGTATTTGAGCATAGTTGCTTTTGGACTATAACAACAATAACTAATTTTGTCTTGGTTGGACGAAATGCCATGACGATAGGTCGTAAAATTAAGTGAATTTTTTGAATGAATGGGGGGTGGTTTTATCTATGGCGAATAATAGAAAAGTAATAAGCGTTGTTTTAATGTTTGGTTTACTGTTGTGTTCATGCGCGGAGGAGAAATTGAATGGCTTAGGTCGTTCCCAAGATATCGAGGAGAAACTAGAGCTAGAAAAATCATTTTTTCAGGACTGTGATGGGCGGGGCTTTATCAAAAAAGATAGCAAGGGCAATCAGAAACATCTGCGCAACAATATCAAGCCCGGTGGATTGTGTACTCAACCTGACAAGGTTAAAGGAGGAGCAAAAGCAAAAAAAGAAGCCGCAGACAATTTCAATAAGTGTAATCAGTGTAATAACTGTTACTCTAAGGGTGATTGCCCTGAATTTGTGAAAAATAACCCCCTCAAATAAAGGATGGATTTATACGAAATGGAAAAAAAGAACTTGCTTCTTGTTGGCGCGGGTGGCGTGGGGCATGTTGCTGCTCATAAGTTTGCGCAAAACAATGATTTATTTGGAAATGTTTATTTAGCTTCGCGTTCGCTTGATAGTTGTCAGGAAATATTGGAAAGCATAGAACGCAAGAAAAATTATAAAGATCCTTCAAAAAAAATACAAGCCACGCAGGTAGATGCTTTAAACGTTCCTGAGTTGGTAAAGTTAATGAAATATCTTAAGATTTCCATTACCGTAAATTTAGCTTCGGCTTTCTGCAATATGTCAATTTTAGAAGCTTGCATAGAATCCGGTTCCGCATACATAGATACTGCTATTCATGAAGAACCGCATAAAGTATGCGAGAATCCGCCGTGGTATGCAAACTATGAGTGGAAACGTGAAGGTCGTTGTAAGGAAAAAGGTATAACAGCGATTTTAGGCGCAGGATTTGATCCGGGTGTTGTAAACGCTTACGCAGCGTATGCAAAAAAGCATTTCTTTGATACGATAGATACAATAGATATCATGGACGTAAATGCAGGCAATCATGGTAAGTATTTTGCCACAAATTTTGATCCTGAAATCAATTTTAGAGAATTTTTAAAAGTTTGGACGTGGGTAAATAAGCAGTGGGTTTGTAAACCGATTCATTCAGAAAAGAAAGTGCATGATTTTCCTGTAGTTGGTAAACAGACTATATACTTGACCGGTCATGATGAAATTCATTCTCTTTCAAAAAATATTGATGCGAATTCAATAAGATTTTGGATGGGATTTAGCGACCATTATATAAATTGCTTCAATGTCCTTAAAAACATAGGACTTCTGTCAGAGAAACCTGTAAAAACAGCTGAAGGTTGTGAAGTAGTGCCTCTGAAAGTTGTAAAAGCCTGCCTTCCTGATCCTAAAACTCTCGCTCCAAATTATACGGGCAATACCTGCATAGGCGATTTGATAATGGGTATGAAAAACGGGCGGAGAAAAGAGCTTTTTCTGTATAACGTATGCGATCACAAAGCCTGTTATGAAGAAGTTGAATCTCAAGCCATCAGTTACACAGCGGGTGTTCCTGCTGTTGCAGCCGCTATTTTAGTTGCTAGGGGGGGGGATTGGGATGCAAAAAAAATGGTAAACGTTGAAGAGCTTAATCCTGATCCATTTCTTGATTTATTAAAAGACATTGGTCTTCCAACCGAAACAATAAAAGTGAGCTATTCTAAAAAACCTTCAAAACATTCAAAGAAATAGGTTAAGATTAAAGGGTTTAAATTATCTGACGAAGAAAAAGAATTTTTAAGAAGAAGGCATTCTTTCATAATCAGCAGTTGAGTAGCAGTTGAGCAGAAAAATTGTATATTCTCTTCGTTGTTATCAAGAGCGGTGTTGGCTGTGCTGTCGACTGATGATGATTATTGCAGTGGGCGAATAAACTGCAGGGAAGACTTAGAAGAGTATTGTGACAAGCAAGAGAGTACCACTAATCTTTGATTGAATTTTGATTGTTTTGATTGTATAATTTTCAAGGTTGAAATGTTAAAAGTAATGGATTGAAAAAATAAGGGATTAAATTTGTATAATGACAACAGTTGTGATTGATTATTTAAAAGAGTACGAAAATAGAGTTTAGATTCTGAAGAACAAAATAAGAAGGGTTTAAAGAGTTTGAACTATAAAAACGAAAAGGTATTAGAGTGATTAATTTCAAGAGGATGATAAGCGTAGTTGTAGTGTTTCCTCCGCATGAACTCAACACCAAACTAAACACTACAACTACGCTTATCATCCTCTTGAAATTAATCACTCTAATACCTTTTCGTTTTTATAGTTCAAACTCTTTAAACCCTTCTTATTTTGTTCTTCAGAATAAGAAGGGTTTAAAGAGTTTGAACTATAAAAACGAAAAGGTATTAGAGTGATTAATTTCAAGAGGATGATAAGCGTAGTTGTAGTGTTTCCTCCGCATGAACTCAACACCAAACTAAACACTACAACTACGCTTATCATCCTCTTGAAACTACGC